>NZ_JBFUJD010000016.1:0-70063 GCF_056401555.1 Caulobacter sp. P4_E5 | reverse complement strand
AGCTGGACCTAGGCCGCATTGGCCCCCTCAGTCGCTCCGCGACAGCTCCCCCGCAAACGGGGGAGCATCCTTCTGCCGCTACCCTTCCAGCTCCCGCGCCTCTTCCGGCAGCATGATCGGCACGCCGTCGCGGATCGGATAGGCCAGCTTGGCGGCGCGGCTGATCAGTTCGCCCTTGGCGCGGTCGTATTCCAGCGGGCCCCGGGTCACGGGACACACCAGCACTTCCAGCAGGCGCGGATCGACATCGACGGGGGGCGGAGCGGCTTCGGTCATGCGCTCTCTCTACTGGATGGAAGTGGGTTCGTCATCGTCCCCGGCCGCCGCGTCGATCTCGAGCAGGGTGGTCAGGGTCGCCTTGCGCTCGAAGATGGTCTCGGCCTCGAGCAGGGCCTGCTTTTCCATCGGGTCGAACGGTAGAGCCATGGCCAGGCTGTTGATCAGGGCGTCCGACGGGGCGCTCTCGGCGTCGCCCCAGTCGATGGCGAGGCCCCGGTGGTCGAGATAGCGGCGCAGCGCCGACAGCAGCCGGTCGATATCGGCGGCGGTGCGGACGCCCGTCCCGTCCTCGCGCAGGTCCGGCTCGTACGGCGCGAAGTCGGCGCGGACCTGGCGGTAGGGCGTGCGCACCGGCAGCTCGTCGCCGGCCCGGAAGCGGCAGACCCCGGTCAGGGTGATCAGGTAGCGGCCGTCGCTGGTCTCGGCGAAGCTGGTCACCCGGCCCGCGCAGCCGACCGGCGCCAGGGGCGGGCGGTTCGGATCGGCGTCCTTGGCGTGAGGGCGGGTCTGGATCATGCCGATGATCCGCTCGCCCGACATGGCGTCGTCCAGCATGTTCAGATAGCGCGGCTCGAAGATGTTCAGCGGCAGTTGGCCGCCGGGCAGCAGCAGCACCCCGTCCAGCGGGAATACCGGGATCACCAGAGGCAGATCGCCAAGCTTGCGATAGTTGCCCTGCATCCGTCGCTCCCTAGCTGAACAGGATCGACGACAGGCGCCGCCGGCCTTGCTTGGCCACTTCCGAGGTCGGTCCCGCCGCCTCGAACACCGTCAGCAGCTGCTTGCGCGCCGCGTCGTCGTTCCAGGCACGGTCGCGGGCGATGATGGTCAGAAGATGGTCGGACGCCTCCTGCAGGTGTCCGGCTCCGGCCAAGGCCTTGGCCAGCTCCAGGCGCGCCTCGTGGTCGTCGGGATCGGCGGCCAGGCGGTTTTCGAAGGCGGCGGTCTCGGACGGGGCGCTCTCGGCCAGGGCCAGGGCGGCCTTGGCGGCGTCGAGGTCGGGGTCCTTGGCGTCGGCGGGGGCCATGGCCACCACCTCGGCCGCGCCCTCCAGGTCGCCGCCCATCAGATAGGCGCGGGCCATGCCGCCCAGCGCCTTCACATTGGCCGGATCGGTCTGCAGGGCCTGGGCGAAGGCCTGGGCCGCACCGCCGATGTCGCCGATCTCCAGCGACTCCTTGCCAAGGGCGACCAGCTCGTCGATGGCGCTGGGGCCGGCCGGGCCGGTCAGCTTTTCGACGAAGGCCTTCACCTGGCTCTCGGGCAGGGCGCCCTGGAACGCGTCCACCGGACGCCCATCCACGAAGGCGTAGACGGTCGGGATCGACTGCACCCGCAGCTGGCCGGAGAAGCCCGGATTGGCGTCGACGTCGATCTTGACCAGCTTGACCGCGCCCTTGGCGGCGCCGACGACCTTCTCGAGCGTCGGGGTCAGCTGGCGGCACGGGCCGCACCAGGTGGCCCAGAAGTCGACGATCACGGGCTGGGTCTTGGAGGCTTCGATCACGTCGGCCATGAAGCTGGCGTCCGTGCCGTCCTTGATGTGCTCGCTTTTGCCCGAGGTCGCGGGACCAGGGGCGGCTGGCTTTTCGCCGATCAGGGACATCGGGTCTCTCGTTACTCGAGGTGGGGACGCGTCAGTCGCCAAGATGGTCCCTGGCGCGCCTCGGCGCAATAATCCGTTCGTGTGTCAGGCGAGCGTCAGCGTCTCGAAATCGACGATCATCGGCGCGATTCCCAACGTGGTCAGGAACTTACGGAAGTCGGCCTGGGACACTGCCGTGGTGGCGTCGTTGCCCAACGGATGGAAGTTGACCGGGTCGCTTTGCGCCAACGCCTTGTCCAGCACGAAGCGGATACGGCGGTCGGCGTCGTTGATCAAGCCGAAGGCGGTGACCGAGCCCGGCGTCACGCCCAGGGTCTCGATCATCATCGCCTCAGGGCCGAACGACAGCCGCCCCGAGCCGATCACCGTGTGCAGCCGCTTGAGGTCGATCGTCGTCTCGCCCAGGGCCGAAATCAGCCACAGCTGGCCCTTGGCGTCCTTCAGGAACAGGTTCTTGGTGTGGCCGCCAGGCAGGGCCTTCTTGATCTCCAACCCCTCCTCGACGCGGAACACCGGCGGGTGGTCGAGGGTCGTGTGAGCGATGCCGTGGGCGTCGAAGAAGGCGAACAGGTCGGCGCGAGTCTTCATGAGGCGCTGTTTAAGGGGCTTGGTTCTCACTTCCAATTCCAAAAACCCGACCTCCCCGGCGAAAGCCAGGGCCCAGATTCATCCGGAGAGACTGGAGTAATCGCGCCCTTCTCAGAGCCTAGGATTTCAAGCGCTCCGGGTTCGGCCTGGGCCCCGGCGTTCGCCGGGGAGATCGGATGAGATGTAGACCTCATTCGCGACGCTGGACGGCCTCGCCTCGCGGGCGCTAGACCAGTCGATCAGGGTAGGAAAACCGAGCAAAGGACCGGCATGGAACTGGAGTGCTATCCCACCGAGAACCGTCCGCCCGACATCGTGCCGGGCCGGCCGCAGCGCGCCTGGATGGACCGGTTCGCCGATCGCCATCCCTATCGCTGCCTGCCGCTGACCATGGCCAACACCACGGGGTGGGACATCCTCTGCCCTGTCGGCTTCTCGATGACCTGGGACGGCGGGGCGCATCAGGAATGCATCAAGTTCCAGCCCGACCATCCGTATCCGGGCTTCACCGACTTCGTGAAGTCGCACTTCACGCGCGGCGTGGTCACCTTCCACACCGGCTACCTGTTCCGCACGCCGCCAGGCTGGTCGCTGATGGCCATGGGACCGCCAAATCATATCAAGGATGGCGTCCAGCCGTTGGCGGGCGTGATCGAAACCGACTGGCTGCCGTTCCCCTTCACGATGAACTGGATGTTCACCCGCCCCGGCACGGTGCGGTTCGAGAAGGGCGAGACCTTCTGCTTCATCATGCCGATCCAGGACAAGCCGATGGAGGCGTTCCAGCCGGTGATCCGCTCGATGAACTCCAACCCCGACCTGCGCCGCCAGTACGACGTCTGGGCCGAGAAGCGGTCCGAGTTCAACGCCCTGATCTTCAAGCGCGACCCCGAGGCCACCAAGGAGGCCTGGCAACGCTTCTACTTCAAGGGCGAGTACCCCGAGGAGATCGCCGCCGAAGCGCCCAGCCACCACGTCAACAAGCGGCGGATGAAGTCGCCGAAGGTGGGGGGGTAGGCTTCCAATAGATTGTCATCCCGGCCGGAGCGCAGCGGAGAGCCGGGACCGCGGAAAGCTCAGCGCTTCCGGCGGTCCCGGATAGCCTCTGCGAGGCTTCCGGGATGACACGTTTTTGGGACCGTAGTTCTACCGCGCCAGCATGTTGCCGTAGCCGATCACCACCGTGGCCCCGACCAGCAGGGCCACGCCGCTCCAGACCATGGCGCGAACGGCCGGGCGGGCGTCCTTCCACTCCTTGAAAGCAAAGCCCCACAGGGTGCCGAAGATGATGATCGACGCCATGTGCAGGGTCCAGCTGGAGAAGCCGAACTTGCCCATCTGGCTCTCGCCCATCGTGTAGAAGAAGAACTGGAAGTACCAGGCGGTGCCGGCCAGGCCGCACAGCAGCCAGTTGGCCAGCAGCGGCGGCTTGGTCCCGTCCGCGGCCATGCGGCCCATCCATTGGCTGGCGCTGCGGTTCTTGACGATCAGATAGCCGCACCAGACGAGGTTGGTGATCAGGCCGCCGAACATCACCAGGCACAGGGTCGGCAGGCMGGTCCACAGCGGGCCGGTGCCGGCCGCCGCCGACAGCGCCTTGATCGGCTCTCCGGCGGCCAGGCCGAAGGCGAAGCAGGCCGACATGATGCCGGAGAAGATCGCCACGGCGACCCCCTTCTTGAAGTTGAACTCGGCGACCGCCTCGATCTTTTGAAGCTCGGACAGGTCGTCGTCCTTGCGGGCCCCGGCCAGGGCGACCACGACGATGCCGGCCAGGGTCATCACCAGACCCAGCAGGATGATCCGGCCCGAGGTCGAGCCCAGCAGATCGTGGACGAAGGTGCCGCGCACCAGCGGCGGGATCAGGGTGCCGAACACGGTGCACAGGCCCAGCACCACGGCCATGCCCAGGGACAGGCCCAGATAGCGCATGGTCAGGCCGTAGGTCAGGCCGCCGAAGCCCCACAGGACCCCGAACAGCACGCAAAGGCCGACGACGTTCGGGGGCACCTGGGCCATGACGCCCAACAGGTCGTTGGTGCGGATCGAGGCGAACAGCCATGGGGCCAGCAGCCAGGAGAAGATCCCCCCCGTCAGCCAGTAGATCTCCCACGACCAGCGCCGCACGCCGCGATAGGGCACATAGAAGCTGGCGGACGACAGGCCGCCCAGCCAATGAAACAGGACGCCCAGCAGCGGATTGGCGATCATCGCTCCCCCTAACTTCTCACATGATGAGACATTTTATTACATAATGGACAATTCGGCACGGAAGGCCAGCCCCGCCCGTGTTTGCGGTGATTTCAGAGGACTCTGCTTGACAGAGTAATGCTCTTCGATAACTCTGTACTGCAGAGCGCTCTGGTGCGCTCGGAGGAGACCCTGATGGCCATTACGCGGAATGAGGCGGCGGTCGCGCTGTCCGATATCGAGAACACCGCCCGGCGTAGCGGTATGTTGCGCGGCTATCAGGTCGGCGGGCGGATCCTGATGATGTGGTCGGTGATCTGGGCCGCCGGCTATCTGGCCATGGCCTTGGCACCCGCCAAGGTCTGGGCGCCGGTCTGGATGGGCCTGGACGTGGTCGGCGTCGCCGGCAGTCTGTGGCTGAGCCGCGCCGCGGCTGGCCAGGGCGCTAGCGTCCCCGGCGGGGGTTGGCGGATGCTGGGCGGCATGCTGTCGGTGATGGCGTTCGTCCTGGCCGCCTTCGCGGTGCTGCGGCCCACCGATCCGGCGGCCTTTCTGGCCTTTCCAGGATTGCTGATCGGCGTGATCTATCTGGTGGTCGGTTTCTGGCAGGCCCCGCGCTTCGCGATCATCGGCGCGGCGATGTTCGTCATCACCCTGGTCGGATTCTTCGCCTTCAAGTCCTGGCTGGCCTATTGGATGGCCGCCGCCAGCCTTGCCCTGTTCGTCAGCGGCGTCTGGTTGTGGAAGCGCTGAGCATGGCCGAGCCGAACGACATCATCCATCAGCCGCTGCGCCTGAAGATCATGGCCGCCCTCTATGTGGAGCGCGAGATCGGCCCGCTGGAATTCAGCCAGCTGAAGACGATCGCCCAGGCCACCGACGGCAATCTGGGCAGCCACCTGGCCACGCTGGAGAAGGCCGGCTTCGTCGAGATCCTCAAGGATCATGTCGGCAAGCGTCCCCGCACCCGCGTGGCGCTGACGTCGACCGGTCGGCAGGCCTTCCGCCGTCACGTCGACTATCTGCGCGAACTGGTGGAGGGCGTCGGGGAGGCGTGAACCGCGCCGGCTCTACGCCGCCTTCACGGCCGAGACGATCGACTTCACCACCTTCTTGACCAGGGCCGGGTCGTCGCCCTCGGCCATGATGCGGATCAGGGGTTCAGTGCCGGAGGCGCGGACGACGATGCGGCCGGCGCCGTTCAGCTGGCTCTCGCCGTCGGCGATGGCCTCCTTGACGGCCTTGGCCTCCAGCGGCTTGCCGCCGGCGAAGCGGACGTTCTCCAGCAGCTGCGGCACCGGCTCGAACTGGCGGCCCAGGGCGCTCATCGGCTGGCCGCTCTCGATCATCACCGCCAGCACCTGCAGGGCGGCGATCAGGCCGTCGCCGGTGGTGGAGAAGTCCGACAGGATCAGGTGGCCCGACTGCTCGCCGCCGACATTGAAGCCGCCTTCGCGCATCCGCTGCATCACGTAGCGATCGCCGACGCCGGTGCGCTCGAGCGTCAGGCCCAGGTCCTTGAGGCGGCGCTCCAGCCCAAGGTTCGACATCACCGTGGCCACGACGCCGCCGGCCCGCAGCTTGCCGGCCTTGGCCAGGGCGTGGGCGATGATGGCCATGATCTGGTCGCCGTCGACCACCACGCCCTTCTCGTCGCAGATCACCAGGCGGTCGGCGTCGCCGTCCAGGGCGATGCCGATGTCGGCGCGGTATTCGCGGACCATCTTGGCCATGGCCTCAGGATGGGTCGAGCCGCACTCCTCGTTGATGTTGGTGCCGTTGGGGGCCACGCCGATCGGGAACACCTCGGCGCCCAGCTCGTACAGCGCCTCGGGGGCCACCTTGTAGGCGGCGCCGTGGGCGCAATCGATGACGATGCGCAGGCCCGACAGGTTCAGGTGGCGCGGGAAGGTCGCCTTGACGATCTCGATATAGCGGGCCTGGGCGTCGTCGATCCGCTTGACGCGGCCCAGCTCGCGCGGGGCGGCCAGGCCTTCCTGCAGGCCCTCGTCCATCAGGGCCTCGATCTTCAGCTCCTGCTCGTCGGAGAGCTTGTAGCCGTCGGGGCCGAACAGCTTGATGCCGTTGTCGGCGAAATTGTTGTGCGAGGCCGAGATCATCACGCCCAGGTCGGCGCGCATCGAGCGCGTCATCATGGCCACGGCCGGGGTGGGCAGCGGACCGAACAGCCGCACGTCCATGCCGACGCTGGTGAAGCCGGCGACCAGGGCCGGCTCGATCATGTAGCCCGACAGGCGGGTGTCCTTGCCGATCACCACCAGGTGGCGGCGGTCGTCCTGCGAGCGGAACAGCTTGCCGGCCGCGAGGCCGACCCGCAGCGCGACCTCGGCCGTCATCGGATGCTTGTTGGCCTGGCCCCGGATGCCGTCGGTGCCGAAATAGGCGCGCTTGCTCATGTGTCCGTCTGGTCTCTTTGGGGCCGCGAAACGATCCGAAATGCAGATTTATGCGAAGCGTCCTTGAGCGAGTGCTAAAGGCCGGCCCTAAATCCTCTGCTTTGGGGAAATCCTCGCGGCGCTAGGGATAATCCTGTCGCCGCGTTCTACAAGGGATCATGGCCCATGTGCGGCATTATCGGCATCGTCGGCAAGGAACCCGTCGCCGACCGTCTGATCGAGAGCCTCAAGCGTCTTGAGTACCGGGGCTACGACTCGGCGGGCGTCGCGGGCGTGGTCGGCGAAAGGGTCGAGCGCCGCCGGGCCCAGGGCAAGATCAAGGCTCTGGAAGCGGTCCTCGCCGAACAGCCGCTGACGGCCACGACCGGCATCGGCCACACCCGCTGGGCCACCCATGGCGCGCCGAACGTCCAGAACGCCCACCCGCACACCGCCGGCCGGGTCACCCTGGTCCACAACGGCATCATCGAGAACTTCGCCGAGCTGAAGGCCGAGCTGGCCGCCGCCGGCAGGGTGTTCACCAGCGACACCGATACCGAGGTGATCGCCCACCTGATCGACGCCGAACTGGCCACGGGCCTTCCGCCGCTGGACGCCTTCAAGGCCACCCTGGACCGCCTGACCGGCGCCTACGCCCTGGCGGTGCTGATCGAGGGCGAGGACAACCTGGTGCTGGGCGCCCGGCGCGGCAGTCCGCTGGTGGTGGGCGAGGGCCAGGGCGAGATGTTCCTGGGCTCGGACGCCCTGGCCGTCGGCCCGTTCACCAACCGGGTGATCTATCTGGACGAGGGCGACTACGTGGCCCTGGATCACGATAGCCACCGGATCTTCGACGCCTCGGGCGCGGCCGTGCAGCGGCCGGTGCGGGTGGTCCCGACCTCGGCGGTGATGCTGGAGAAGGGCAACTACCGGCACTTCATGGAGAAGGAGATCCATGACCAGCCGGAGGGCTGCCAGCGTACGATCGCGGCCTATGTCGACACCCTGGCCTCGACCGCTTCGGTGCCGGGTGACGTGGACTTCGCCAAGCTGGACCGGATCCAGATCGTCGCCTGCGGCACGTCCTACATCGCCGGCATGATCGGCAAGTACCTGATCGAGCAGCTGGCCGACCTACCGGTGGACGTCGAGATCGCCTCGGAGTTCCGCTACCGCCAGCCGGCGCTGCGGCCAGGCTCGCTGGTCGTCGCCATGTCGCAGTCGGGCGAGACGGCCGACACTCTGGCGGCCCTGCGCTACTGCAAGGCCAAGGGCATGAAGAGCGCGGTGGTCGTCAACGCCACCGAATCGACCATGGCCCGCGAGGTCGACGTCGTCTGGCCGATCCACTGCGGTCCCGAGATCGGCGTCGCCTCGACCAAGGCCTTCACCGCCCAGGTCAGCGTGATGATCGCCCTGGCCATCGCCGCCGCCAAGGCGCGCGGAACGATCGACGCGACCGAGGAGCAGCGCCTGGTGAAGGTGCTACTGGAGGCTCCGCGCCTGATCGCCGAGGCCATCGGCCTGGAAGACGCCATCAAGGAGATCGCCGCCGACGTCGCCAAGGCGCGGGACGTGCTCTATCTGGGCCGCGGCCCGATGTCGGCCCTGGCGTTGGAAGGCGCCCTGAAGCTGAAGGAGATCAGCTACATCCACGCCGAGGGCTACGCCGCCGGCGAGCTGAAGCACGGGCCGATCGCCCTCGTGGACGACCAGACCCCGATCGTCATCCTGGCTCCCTATGACAGCTATTTCGAGAAGTCGGCCTCGAACATGAGCGAGGTGATGGCGCGCGGCGGCCAGGTGATCTTCATCACCGACACCGAGGGCGTGAAGCACGCGCCGGCGGGGGCGAAGGTCGTGGTGACCGCGCCGGCCTCTGACCCGCTGGTCTCGACCCTGGTGATGTCGGCCCCGATCCAGCTGCTGGCCTACCACGTGGCGGTGGTGAAGGGCGCGGACGTCGATCAGCCGCGCAACCTGGCCAAGTCGGTGACGGTGGAGTGACGTCCGCCGGCGGCCTGGTTCATCCCGAGGGGTGAGACGTCAGGCCGCCTCGTCCTCGTCGTCGCCCAGCATGCCGGCCATGGCCGCCATCGACAGCTTGCGCAGGGCGCTGGCCCGGACCTTCTCGCTCTCGCTCTTCAGCTGGCCGCAGGCGGCCAGGATGTCGCGGCCGCGCGGGGTGCGGATCGGCGAGGAGTAGCCGGCCTTGTTGAGGATCGCGGCGAAGGCCTCGATCGTCGCCCAGTCCGAGCACTGGTAGTCGCTGCCCGGCCACGGGTTGAACGGGATCAGGTTGATCTTGGCCGGGATGCCCTTGATCAGCTTGACTAGGGCGCGCGCCTCGTCGGGGCTGTCGTTGACGCCCTTCAGCATCACGTATTCGAAGGTCACGCGGCGGGCGTTGCTCAGGCCCGGATAGGCGCGGATGCCGGCGATCAGCTCGGCGATCGGGTATTTCTTGTTCAGCGGCACCAGCTCGTCGCGGAGCGGGTCGTTGGTGGCGTGCAGGCTAATGGCCAGCATGGCCTGGGTGGTCTCGCCCAGCTTGCCCAGCATCGGCACGACGCCCGAGGTCGAGACCGTGATCCGGCGGCGCGAGATGCCGATGCCCTCGTTGTCGCTGATGATCTCGATGGCGTCGGCCACCTGGCCCAGATTGTACAGCGGCTCGCCCATGCCCATGAACACGATGTTCGAGAGCTGGCGGTCTTCCTTGTCCGACGGCCATTCGGCCAGGTCGTCCTTGGCCACCTGGACCTGGGCGACGATTTCGGCCGCGGTCAGGTTGCGGACCAGCGGCTGGGTGCCGGTGTGGCAGAAGCTGCAGTTCAGCGTGCAGCCGACCTGGCTGGACACGCACAGGGCGCCGGCGCGGCCGACGCCGGGGATGTAGACGCTCTCGACCTCGATGCCCGGGGCCATGCGGATCAGCCACTTGCGGGTGCCGTCCTTACTGACCTGGCGCTCGACGATTTCCGGACGGTTGATCGTGAAGGCCTCGGCCAGGCGGGCGCGGGTCTCCTTGGCGACATCGCTCATCTGCGCGAAGTCGATGGCGCCGCGATGGTGCATCCAGCGGAAGATCTGGGTGGCCCGCATCTTGGCCTTGCCGTGCTCGACCACGCCGCTCTCGACCAGGGCCGCGACCAGCTGCGGGCGCGTGAGGCCCGAGAGGTTGACCATGGGTTTGGTGACGGCGGTTGCGGGCGCGGCGTCGGTGGAGACGCGCGACAGGTCGAGGGTGACGCTCAAGGGGGTGTCCGGATCTTCGGGGGTCGAGGCGGACATATAGCAGGTCCGAGGCGGTTTTCCAAAAGGACGCCGGGTCGCAGCGCTCACTTATCAAATTCAGAGCCCATAAATCGGTGTCATCCCGGAAAGCCCGCAGGGCTTGTCCGGGACCCAGGGGGCGGCGCACAGCGGTTGCCCCTAGGTCCCGGCTCTCCGCTTCGCTGCGGCCGGGATGACACGAGAACGGGTTCCTTGAGGGAAGGAAATCACACCTTCCGGAACCGCCCGCCTTGGTTGGCCATCAGGGCCAGGGCCCAGTCATCGGGCAGGACCTTGGCGATGGCGGCGATGGTCTTGTTGGGGGCGCCGGGCACGCAGATCGAGCGGTTGGCCTCGGCGGCCTCGTAGCCGGCGGCGGCGACTTCGTCGGCCCCCAGCCACATCCATTCGGGCACCCCCTGGCTGACCTGGGCGCGGGTGCCGTTGGCGTCGTGGAATTCCGAATAGGTGAAGCCGGGGCACAGGGCGCTCACATGGACCCCGGTCGACAGGTTCTCCAGGTGCAGGCTCTGCGAGAACTTGACGAGAAAGCCCTTGGTCGCCGCGTACAGCGTGTGGCCGGCCGCGCCGGGGACCAGGCCCGCCAGCGAGGCGACGTTGACGATGCGGCCGAACCGGCGCTCGACCATGCCCGGCAGCACCTTGTGGGTCATGGCGCAGACCGAGGTCAGCATCACCTGCAGGAAGGTCGCCTGGTCGGCCCAGGCGGTCGTCGCATAGGTCCCGGGCAGGCCGTAGCCGGCGTTGTTGACCAGGGCGTCGACGACCCGGCCCTGCTCGGCGATGGCGGCCAGCACGGTGTCGACGCCGGTCGGGTCGGCCAGATCGGCGGGAATGGCGTAGGCCTCGACGCCCGAGCGCAGCCTGATCTCGGCGGCCAGGCCCTCCAGGCGGTCGGCCCGGCGCGCGGTCAGGGCCACGTCGTAGCCGTGGCTGGCGTAGATGCGGGCGGAGGCGGCCCCGATGCCGGCGGAGGCGCCGGTGATCAGGGCGAGACGGCGGGCCATGCTGGGGTGATCCGGTCAGAAACGAAAACTTCGCCGGAGACGAGCACGGCCCGCGATTTGGTTCAAGAAGCCCTCAAGAGAAGGGGGCGGAAGGGGCGCGCCGCTTGGGCTGGGTGCGCGCCCCTTCCGGGCCGCGGCTGGGGAGGGAGACCACCGCGGCCTTGGGGAGACCCTTAGCTCTAGGCCGCCTTGCCGAGCTCGGCGGCGGCGTGGGCGCCGACCGTCCAGCGGACGGCCGCCTTGGCCACGCGCTCGCCCAGCAGGCGGGCGGTTTCGCGGTCGCCGGCCGGCGGCGTGATCTCGGGCGAGGCGTTGTCCGACTGGGCGGCGACGCCGAGGAACGAGCCGACGCGGTTCAGCGTGTCCGGACCGCGCTCGGCGGCGGTCACCCCGGGAGGGGCGAGGCCGAGGTTGATCCAGTTCATGCCGTGCTGGGCGGCCAGGATCGTCAGGCTCTCCAGCGCGTGGCCCTTGTCGCCGGCGAAGCTGTGCGAATTGGTGAAACCGGCGGCCAGCTTGTCCTTCCAGGCGCCCGTGAAGAAGGCGCTGGCGGTGGCGTCGGCGAACACTTTGAACACGCCCGAGACGTCGCCCATGTAGGTCGGCGCGCCGAACACCACGGCGTCAGCCTGGGTGATCTGCTCGATCAGCGGCGCGAAGTCCTGCGCGGCGCTCTCGATCTTCAGCAGCACCGGGGTCTGGCCGGCGTCGCGGACGCCTTCGGCGACCTTGTCGGCGAGGACGGCGGTGTGGCCGTAGCCGGAATGATAGACGATGGCGACGGTGGTCATTGGAAATCCCTCCAGATCAAGAACTGAACCTGTAGCGATTACGTAATGCGTCCGAAGGCGGCCACCAGAGGATCGGCAACAAGATGTGGTGCAATTTTTCTGCGAGTGGGTTTCAGCGCCGCTGAAGACCTGATCTCGTCAGGTTAGGCCAATCACATTCATTTGGGGCAGGGACAAATCCCGCTGCCTTCCTGGGCCTTGTGCCCAGGACCCATGTTCGAGGCAGGTGCGGCCTCTTTGGGTCTGCGCGGCTGAAAGACCGTGAACTCAGCCTCAATTCCGTTGAATCTGAACCCTGGGTCCTGGGCACAAGGCCCAGGAAGGCGGGTAAATAACTCGCGGTGATCGATCGGGCCTAAGCGACCGCGGCGCTCTTGTGTGCGCCGTTCAGCAGGTCGGCGACGGTGATTTGCGCCAGGCGCTCGTGGGCCGCGCGGTCGGCGGCGCCGATGGCGGCGCGGACGGCGTCGGGGATCTTCTCGCCGACAGGGCAACCCTTGACGCCCTTGGGCGCGACGCCGAGGTGGGCGCAGCCGTGGACGGCCTTCAGCACGACGTCGAGCGTGATCGTATCAGCCGGCTTCAGCAGCCAGGCCCCGCCGTTGGCGCCGGCGCGCGCGCCGATCAGCCCCGCCTTGCCCAGCATGGCGGTGACGCGGCGGACCACGACCGGATTGGTCGGGACCGAGGCCGCGAGCTCGGCGCTAGCCACGGCGCGGTCGGCCGAAAACGCCTCCTTGTGCGCCAAATAGGCCAGGGCGTGAGCCGCAACGGGAAATTTCTGACTGTCCGACATGTCGCCTGGGAACGTAAGGTTGTCGCTCGCGCGTTCAACTGAAAACTGTTTCATCTCCGTAACGAAGCGAGAAGGCGACGTTGCGGGACGATTGAACCCGTCGCGGATTGGGTGTATCGCGCCGCGCTTGACCGATATGGGTCGGCCGATAGCGTTTTGCGAGGGCGGCCCGGAGGGATTGAATGGCTTCCGAAGCCTCTAGCGCGTCCGCCAACGATTGCGCGCCCACGACGACCGACATTCCGCAGCAGGACGGAGCCCCGCCAAATGGGCATGGCGGGGGTAATGGCGGCGGCAATGGCCACGGCCATGGCGATGCGAAGGGGCACGGTTTTGTCGCCCTGGCGCTAGGCTCGATCGGCGTGGTGTTCGGCGATATCGGCACCAGCCCGCTTTACGCCCTGCGTGAAGCCCTGGCCCATTCGCGCAGCACCACGGCGACCGAGCACGCGGTGCTGGGCGTGGTTTCGCTGGTCCTGTGGACCATGACCCTGTTCGTGACGATCAAATACGTGATCTTCTTCATGCGAGCCGACAACAAGGGCGAGGGCGGCACCCTGGCCCTGATGGCCCTGGCCCAGAAGGCGTTGGGCAAGACCGGTCGCAAACGGTCGATGGCGGTCTTCTTCCTCGGCGTGGTCGGCGCGGCCCTGTTCTATGGCGACGGGATCATCACCCCCGCCATTTCGGTGCTGTCGGCGGTCGAGGGCCTGAAGGACGCGCCGGGCCTCGGCCACGTCTTCGCGCCCTATATCCTGCCGATCTCGGCCGGGATCCTGATCCTGCTGTTCGCCGTCCAGGCCAAGGGCACCCATCGGATGGCCGCCCTGTTCGGTCCGTTCACCGCGGTATGGTTCCTCATCCTGGGCGCCCTGGGCGCCTGGCACCTGGCCGACGACCTGTCGATCCTGCGCGCTTTCAATCCCTGGTACGGCCTGCGCTTCCTGCTGGAGAACGGCTTCCTGGGCTTCGTGATCCTGGGCAGCGTCTTCCTGGTGGTGACCGGGGCCGAGGCGCTCTACGCCGACATGGGCCATTTCGGGAAGCGCCCGATCCAGGCCTCGTGGCTGTGCCTGGTCTTCCCGTGCCTGGCCCTGAACTATCTGGGCCAGGGCGCCCTCGTGCTGGACCACCCGGCCGCCCGCCACAACCCGTTCTGGGAGATGGTCCCCGGCTTCGCCTACTGGCCCGTGCTGATCATGGCCACCATCGCCACCGTCATCGCCAGCCAGGCGGTGATCACCGGCGCCTTCTCGATGACCCAACAGGCCGTCCAGCTGGGCCTGCTGCCGCGCATCGAGATCAAGCGCACCTCCGAGACCCAGGCAGGCCAGATCTTCGTGCCGGCCGTGAACCAGTTCCTGCTGATCGGCGTGCTGGTGCTGCTGTTCGCCTTCCAGAGCTCGCACAAGCTGGCCAGCGCCTACGGCATCGCCGTCACCGGCGCGATGTTCGTCGACACCCTGCTGGCCTATGTCGTCATTCGCCGCGTGTGGAAGTGGACCCTGTGGCAGACCGGTCTGTTGCTGATCCCGCTAGTGGCGCTGGACATGGTGTTCATCGCCTCGAACATGCTGAAGATCCCCGACGGCGCCTGGCTGCCGCTGGTGTTCGGCGCGGTGCTGGTGCTGATCATGTGGACCTGGACCCGCGGGGCCAACATCCTGACCGCCAAGACCCGCCGCGACAGTGTGCCCCTGGTCGACCTGATGGAGATCCTGCGCGCCCGCGCCCCGCACCGCGCGCCCGGCACGGCGATCTTCCTGACCTCGGACCCCGAGATGACGCCGGTCGCCCTGATGCACAACCTCAAGCACAACAAGGTTCTGCACGAGCGCAACGTCATCCTGACCGTGCGCACCACCGAGACGCCACGCGTCCGCGAGGAAGACCGGGTCGTGATCGAGAAGGTCAACGACGACTTCAAGAAAGTCATCGTCAACTACGGCTTCATGGAAAGCCCCAACATTCCCAAGGCCCTGGCCGTGTGTCGTAAGCAGGGGCTGAAGTTCGACATCATGGCCACCAGCTTCTTCCTGGGCCGCCGCTCGATCGTGCCGTCGGCCAACAGCGGCATGCCGCTGTGGCAGGACAGGCTGTTCATCTACCTGATGAAGAACGCCGCCAACCCGACCGACTTCTTCAAGATCCCGCCCGGCCGCGTGGTCGAGTTGGGCGCGCAGGTGACGGTCTAGAACGATGGAAACGACCTTGCGCATCCTCGGCGACGGCCTGTCGATCGCCGCCCTGGCCATCATCGCCGCCACCGCCCAGGGCGCGTGGAAGCGCATCCCTAAGGGCGTCCCCATCCCTATGCTGTGGGACCACACCGGCGAACCCAGCGCCCGCGCGCCCAAGGCCGTGGGCCTGCTGGCCATCCCGGTCGTGGCGATCGCCGTGCTGCTGTCGTTCACCCTGACCCAGGCCACCTTCACAGACGATCCGACCCGCGCCGTGATCATCTTCCTGGTCCGCGCCACCCTGGCCGCCAGCCTGGCGCTGAGCCAGCTGTTTCACCTGCGCTTCGTCATCAGGACGTTGCAGGACGAAGGTCAGCTCTAGCCGAGCTCTTTAGCGCTTGACCCGCGCGTCCTGATCCCGTTGARGGCGCGCGACTTTGTGTTTCTCTCCGAAAGGACCCGCTCGTGGCTGACAAGTCCGTGAAAAAGGTCGTGCTCGCCTATTCGGGCGGCCTCGACACCTCGATCATCCTCAAGTGGCTGCAGACCGAGTACGGCGCCGAGGTCGTGACCTTCACGGCCGACCTGGGCCAGGGCGAGGAAATCGAACCGGCGCGCGCCAAGGCGCTGGCCGCCGGCGTCAAGCCCGAGAACATCTTCATCGAGGACGTGCGCGAAGAGTTCGTGCGCGACTACGTGTTCCCGATGTTCCGCGCCAATACGGTCTATGAGGGCCAGTACCTGCTGGGCACCTCGATCGCCCGTCCGCTGATCGCCAAAAAGCAGATCGAGATCGCCCGCAAGACCGGCGCCGACGCCGTCAGCCACGGCGCGACCGGCAAGGGCAACGACCAGGTCCGCTTCGAGCTGGGCTATTACGGCCTCGAGCCCGACATCACCGTGATCGCGCCGTGGCGCGAGTGGGACTTCAAGTCCCGCGAGGCCCTGCTGGAGTTCGCCGAGCAGCACCAGATCCAGATCACCAAGGACAAGCGCGGCGAAGCGCCGTTCAGCGTCGACGCCAACCTGCTGCACTCGAGCTCGGAAGGTAAGGTCCTGGAAGATCCAGCGGTCGAGGCCCCCGAGTTCGTCCACATGCGCACGATCGCGCCGGAAGACGCGCCGGACACTCCGCACGTCTTCACCATCGACTTCGAGAAGGGCGACCCGGTCGCCATCGACGGCGTCGCCCTGTCGCCGGCCGCCCTGCTGACCAAGCTGAACGAGCTGGGCCGCGACAACGGCGTCGGTCGCCTCGACCTGGTCGAGAACCGCTTCGTCGGCATGAAGTCGCGCGGCGTCTACGAGACCCCGGGCGGCACCATCCTGCTGGCCGCCCACCGCGGCATCGAGAGCATCACGCTGGACCGCGGCGCCATGCACCTGAAGGACGAGCTGATGCCGAAGTACGCATCGCTGGTCTACAACGGCTTCTGGTTCTCGCCGGAGCGCGAGATGCTGCAGGCCGCCATCGACTACAGCCAGGACAAGGTCACCGGCCGTGTCCGCGTCAAGCTGTACAAGGGCAACGTCTCGGTCATCGGCCGCGAGAGTCCCTACTCGCTGTACGACCAGGACCTGGTCACCTTCGAGGAAGGCAAGGTCGCCTACGACCACCGCGACGCCGGCGGCTTCATCAAGCTGAACGCCCTGCGCCTGCGCGTGCTGGCCAAGCGCGACAAGCGGGGCTAGGCCGCCTTACGCATCGCCCAACGAGAACGCCCCGGCCGATGGTCGGGGCGTTTTTCGTTTCAGACCCGGTTGTACGGATAGCGGTCGCGGATCATCCGCTGGAAGAACCGGCCCTTCGACGGCGCCCGGAAGAACGCCTTGCCGACCCGTTCGGGCACGCCGACATAGACGTATTCGTCGCCGTCCTGGAACGTAACGAACAGCTTGCCGTGTTCGGGGCTGTAGTCGATCTGTCGGATTGCCGTGGATTCCACCTGCATGGCCTGACGCCTCCGCGGGATAGGGATCAATCTCCTTAGAGAGCGATCTGGCCGCCCACCGGTTCCCCACGGCGTGGTGCTTGCGCCGTAAGGGATAGACGCGGAGCCGAAGGCGTCTACGGTGCGTTCGGTCCAACGGCGCCGCTTCGAGCGCCGGCCAGGGAGAAGAACACACCCATGCATCAGTCCCACGCGCTCGTGGCCATCGTCACCCTGGTGTCGCTGCTGGTCTATGCCTGGATGATCTTTCGGATCAGCGGCGCGCGCCGACGGAGCGGGATCGACGCCCCGGCCATGACCGGCCACCCGGAGCTGGAGCGGCACCTGCGCATCCAGACCAACACCGTCGAGTGGCTGGTCATCTACCTGCCTTCGCTGTGGCTGTTCGCCATCTACTGGAACGACCTGGTCGCCGCCGGCCTGGGCGTCGTCTGGATGATTGGCCGGATCATCTACGCCCTGGGCTACGCGGCCGATCCCAAGAAGCGTGAGGTCGGCTTCATCATCCAGGCCCTGGCCACCGCCGTCCTGCTGTTCGGCGCCCTGGGCCGGGCGATCTACATCCTGATCGTGATCGGCAACTAGCTCGGCCATGGCGCGGAGCCTATATCCGCCCCATGGACCACCTGCCCGTCGATCCCGCCCGCTACGGCGCCTTCCTGGTCGCCATGTTCGTCATGGCCATCACGCCCGGCCCAGCCAACCTGTTCGCCATCGCCACCGGCATGGAGCGCGGCAAGGGCGCGGCCCTGATCAGCGTGCTCGGCATGAACACCGCCACCCTGGTCTGGTTCACCGGCTCGGCCCTGGGCCTTGGCGCGCTGATCGTCGCCTTCCCGAAGGCGTTCCACGTCCTGGCCCTGGCGGGAGCCGCCTATCTGGTCTGGCTGGGGCTGAAGTCGCTGTGGGCGGGGATCAGGAACATCGAGAGCCACGCCTCGGCCACCGTTCGAGCCAAGGGGCGCGCGGGCCGCTCGGCGTTTTTCGACGGCTTCACCGTCCAGATCGCCAACCCGAAAATCCTGCTGTTCTTCTCGGCCGTGCTGCCGCCGTTCCTGGACGTCGAGCGGCCGCTGGCCCCACAGCTGATCATGTTCGCCTGCGCCACCATCGGCATGGACCTGATCAGCATGTCCAGCTACGGCCTGGGCGGGGCGGCGCTGTCCACGCGCATGAACGAGCCAGGTTTTCGTCGAGGATTCGCGATCCTGGTCGGCGTTCTTTTGATCACGGCGGCCGTACTGATCGTATCCAGAGGCTGAGTGATTTCAGGCCTGTATCAAACTGCGCCTTGGCGAAACCACAAAGCCCCGTCAGAGTTGATTCTAACACCGAGGACTCCGCTTGAAGGAGCAAGTCATGTTCATGAAAAAGGCCGCCATCGCCGCCGCGCTCGCGGTCGCCGTCGGGCTGGTGTCCGCCTGCGCCACCCCGACGCCGTACCAGCCGCGCGTCACGTCCGGCTCGGTCACCGGCGGGTTCTCCGAGCAGCGCCTGGAAGGCGACCGCTATCGCGTCAGCTTCGCCGGCAACAGCCTGACCTCGCGCGAGACCGTCGAGCGCTACCTCCTTTACCGGTCGGCCGAGCTGACCGTGCAGCAGGGTTATGACTGGTTCGAGACCGCCGACCACCGCACCGACCGTTCGGCCCGCACCTATGTCGAGCCGGATCCGTTCATGCGCCCGGGCTTCGGCTTCGGATACCCGTACGGCTATTGGCGTCCGTCGTGGCGCTACTACGGCGGCGGCTATGGCTGGCGCACCTGGGACCCGTTCTGGGGTGACCCCTTCTTCGCCGACCGCGCCCAGATCCGCACCGTCGAGAAGTTCGAGGCCGGCGCCGAGATCGTGATGCACAAGGGCAAGAAGCCGGAAGGCGACCCGCGCGCCTACGACGCCCGCGAGATCATGGCCAACCTAGCCAACACGATCGTGCGGCCGGAAGTGAAGTAAAAAGATGCTCCCCCGCGATGCGGGGGAGCTGTCGCGGAGCGACTGAGGGGGCGAGCTGGAAGTCGGCCGCGCTAGCCCCCTCCGGCCCTCTGGGCCACCTCCCCCGCAGCGCGGGGGAGGATCTGAGAGACTAGCGCGGCGGCATGCGGATGCCGCCGTCCAGGCGCACGTCCTCGCCGTTGAAGTAGCCGCAGGTGATCATGGTCAGCGCCAGCTGGGCGTATTCCTCGGGACGGCCGAAACGCTTGGGGAACGGCACGCTGGCGGCCAGGGTGGCCTTCACGTTCTCGGGCGCGCCGTTCATCAGCGGCGTGTTGAAGATGCCCGGCAGGATGGTGTTGACGCGGATGCCGTCGCCCATCAGGTCGCGGGCGATTGGCAGGGTCATGCCGATGACGCCGCCCTTGGAGGCCGAATAGGCGGCCTGGCCGACCTGGCCGTCCTCGCCGGCGACGCTGGCGGTGTTGACGATCGCGCCGCGCTCGCCGTCTTCCAGCGGCTCCAGGTCCAGCATGCCCTTGGCCGACTTGGCGATGCAGCGGAACGTGCCAACCAGGTTGATCTGGATGATCTTGTCGAAGGCGTCGAGCGGGAAGTGCCTGGTCTCGCCTGTGGTCTTGTCGCGGCTGGCGGTCTTGATCGCGTTGCCCGTACCGGCGCAGTTGACCAGCACCCGCTCCTGGCCGTGGGCGGCGCGGGCCTTTTCGAAGCCGGCGTCGACATCGGCGTCGCTGGTCACGTTGACCTTGCAGAACACGCCGCCGATCTCGTCGGCGACCGCCTGGCCGGCGGCCTCGTTCATGTCGAAGATCGCGACCTTGACGCCCTGGGCGGCCAGGGCGCGGGCGGTAGCCTCGCCGAGGCCTGAAGCGCCCCCGGTGACGACGGCGGCGACGGAGTTGTCGAGTTTCATGGACGTTTCCCCAAAGTTCGCGTTTAGGATCAGCTTTAGTGAGAGGTTTAGACCGATGAGCCGCGACGCCAAACCGTCCCCCGACGTAAACGTCAACGAGGTCCTGGATCCGGCCAAGGCGCTGGTCCCGGCCACGGTGCGGGTCAACGAGGAGCGCGTGAAGCGCGGCTTCCTGCCCAAGATCCGCCGGGTGGCCGCCAAGGTGCCGTTCGCTTCGGACGCCCTGTYGGTCTGGTGGTGCGCCCGCGATCCCGAAACGCCGACGGCGGCCAAGGGCATGATGCTGGCGGCGCTCGCCTATTTCGTCCTGCCGACCGACGCGATCCCGGACATCCTGCCGGCCATCGGCTTCACCGACGACGCGGCGGTGTTCGCGGCCCTGGTCGCCATCCTCGGCAAGACCTTGAAGCCACGCCACAAGGAGGCCGCCCAGGCCTTCCTGCAGCGCCTCTCCGATGACGCCTGAGGCGTTCTCGACCGAAACTGGACTCTGGGCGGTCGCGGCCGGCAGCGCCCTTGCCTATGGCCTGATCTTCGTCGAGCAGCCGGTGTCGGCGCTCCGGACCGTGGTCAAGACCGCCTCGGTCGCGGCCCTGGCCGTGCTGGCCTATCTGGACGGCGGCTCGGTGCTGCTGGCCGTCGCCCTGGCCTTCTGCGCCCTGGGTGACGCCTTCCTGGCCGGCGATCCCAAGCGCTGGCTGCCGCTGGGCCTGGCGGCCTTCCTGGTCGGCCACATGGTCTACATCCCGCTGTTCCTGGAGCGGGCCGGCGCGCCGCCGACCTGGTTCTGGCCCGCCGCCGGCGCGGTCGGCGCGGCCGCCGGCCTAATGCTGCGCGCCTTGTGGGGTTCGCTGGGCAAGCTGCGGATCCCGGTCGTCGTCTATGTCCTGGCCATTGTCGGCATGGTGGTCTCCAGCCTGCTGCTGCCCGCGCGCGCCTGGCCGACCACCGTCGGCGCCCTGGCCTTCATGGCCTCGGACGCCATCCTCTCGTTCGATCTGTTCAAGAACGCCAAGCTGCTCGGCTCGCCGCGCCTGACCGCCTGGGCCGTCTGGGCTCTCTATTGGGGCGCCCAGGCCGGCATCTGCCATGGCATGCTGAGCTGACCTCTAACTGGAGACCGCCATGTCCGCCCTGCTGCTCGCCGCCGCCGCCATCGTCAGTCTTGGGGCCGCCAGCCTTGGGGCCGCCGCGACCCCGCCGGCCGATCCGGAAGACAAGGCGGTCCTCGCCGTGGCCCAGGCCTTCTTCGACGGCATGGCCGCCGCCAGCCCTGAGGCCATGCGCGCCACCGTGCTGCCGAACGCCCAGTTCATGGGCGTGCGCACTCAGGCGGACGGCGCGATCAAGGTCAGCCGCGTGGCCTTCGAGGACAGCTTCGGCAAGCACATGGACCCGGGGATCAAGGAGTGGATCTGGTCGCCGGTGATCATCCGCCGCGGCGCCCTGGCCACGATCAGCGCGCCCTACGAGGTCTCCAAGGACGGCAAGACCCTGCACTGCGGGATCGACGTCTTTACCCTGGCGAAGAGCGACGGCGCCTGGAAGATCGCCAGCATCAGCTGGACGGCCGAACCCGGCGCCTGCCCGGAGCTGCGGAAGCTCTAGCCGGCGTAATTGTACTCGGCCTTGCCGTAGACCCCAACGAGATCGATCGCGAAGGTCGCGCCATCGGCCAGGTCGCTGAGGAACGCGTCGTTGGCCTTGGAGTATATGCCGACATCCGCCTTGGCGGCTTCGGCCAGCAGCCAGCCGACCATGGCCGCCTTGGTCCCGATTCCGGTCGCGCCGTCGCCGCCATAGCTGGCGAAATAGTCGACGCGGCTGTCGATCAGAGCATGGACCTTGGCGTCCGTCGGCGCCCCGCCGAAGATCGTCTTGTAGGCATCACGGGTGGAGTCGAAGAGGCTGAGCGAACCATACTTCGCCTCGAACTGAGCCTTGCCCTCGCCGTTCTTGCCCAGGTTCACCGCGAAGTTGATGTAGCGGTTCTCGAGATTGAACGACTGGTAATAGGCGCTGTTGAGATTGTTCGGGTTGGGTCCCGTCGTCGAGACCAGATAGTCAATGCCCGCCTGGCCCGGGATCTTCCCCGTAAAGAACTGATAGGCCAGCGTCGCCACCGAGGTCGTTGCGTCGGCGGCCTTGACCAGGTCGGCGATCCCCTGGCTGGTCGTCTTGTAGCCATTGCCGACCAACAGCGAGGTCTCGAACGCGGTGCTGGACCGCAGGATGTTGGCCGTGGCGGTGGTGACCGTGCTGCTGGTCAAGGACAGGCTCAGGGTCCGGTCGTCGAACTTCACCCGTTCGATGTTGATCAGGGTATCGACCCCCTGATTGCCGGTGGTCCGCGTGTCGCTGACGACCCAGTTCGCGCCGCTCTTGCTGATCTTGAAGTTGTTGGATGCGCCCGAGAAACCGGCGATATCGTTGTTGGCGCCGCCATCGAGCGTGTCGTTGCCCGCGTCGCCATACAGCTCGTCGTTGCCGCCGCCGCCTTCTAACCGGTCGTCGCCGGCGAACCCGCGCATCCGGTCGAGGTCATCGCCGCCGTAGAGCACATCGCTTTCGGACATGATGTAGGACTGCAGCCCCAAGGCGTCGCCCGACCGGTAGAAGCCTACGACGGTCGAGATCGACAGGGCCATGTCGGTGAACCAGATATCGGCGACGCCATCGGTGAAGCCCGTCATGGCGGTGATAACGCCGCTCGTCGGCATGCCGTCCGAGCCGTAGGTGAAGCCCGTTCCGGTGTACGCCTCCGTAACGCCAAAGCCGTAGTCGAACACGAAACGGGTCGACGATCGCTGAGTCGCCGGCGGATAGACGGTCCCCGAGCTGTCCAGGTCCAGGAAGTCAACCGAAACACCGGTTCCCAACCGCATCGTCGTCATGGCAATCCCCCAGGATGGTCCCGCGCTGAACCCTCAACTTGAAATGGCGAAATACACGATGCCAGATGCTACGGTCTACCCCACTCGGAACCGCAGCACCGCGCCGTTCCACAGGGCGTCATCGTGGTCTTCCTCGACGAGGTCCCGCACGCCCGGATAGCTGGCCGCCGCCGTGCGCCAGAAGGCCAGCGCCCCGGTGTTGCGGCGGACCACGGCCGCCTCCCAGACACCCCACGCGGTCCCGAACAGGGCGTGGGCGGCGGCCTGGCCGACGCCGCGCCGCCGATGTTTGCGGACCACGAAGAACTCGGCCACCGCCCGATCGACCGGCGTTTCCGAATGGGCGACGTCGTTGACCAGGGCGAAGCCGACCGGCAGGCCGTTGATCCGGAACAGCCACGGCTCGCGCGACGGATCCGACCAGTGGGTCTCCAGTAGCGGATAACCCGAAAACCGCCCGTCGGGACCCAACTCGCCCTCGACCTTGCGGTCGAACCACAGTTCCGAGAAGTCGTGGATGTAGAGCTGCATCAGGTTGGCGATGATCGGCGCCTCGTCGGGGCGGGCGCGTGTGACGACGAGGCCGCCGCTGGGCATCTGCATTTTCTCCGTGTGCGACAGGTTGTCGCGGACAAACTACGCCTTAAGTTGGCGCCATGATCGAAGCCCTGCTCCGCAAAATGATCAAGACCGGCGACCTCACGGCGCATCTGCCCGGAGGCCGCGTCGTCAAGGCCGGAGACGGCACGGGACCGCCCGTGGTGATTCGGATCAACAACCGCGGTCTGCGCCGGTTGACCAATCCGAGCCTCGGCCTCGGCGAAGCCTATATGGAAGAGGATGTCGTCTTCGAGCAGGGGACCCTTCCTCAACTGCTGGAGATCGTCGGCGAAAGCGGCGGCCGCAAGCCCAAGCGCGGCTCGGCCTTCACCCGTTTCCGCAAGGCCGTGAAGCGGCGGGTCCAGCAGGTCAACGGCCGGGTGGCCTCGCGCCGCAACGTCGCCCACCACTACGACCTGTCGAACGACCTCTACCGCCGGTTCCTCGATACGGACATGCAGTACAGCTGCGCCTATTTCGAGCGTCCGGACATGACGCTGGAGGAGGCCCAGGCCGCCAAGAAGGCCCTGATCGGCCGCAAGCTGCTGATCGAGCCGGGCATGAAGACCCTGGACATCGGCTCGGGCTGGGGCGGCCTGTCCATGACCCTGGCCAAGGACTTCGGGGCCAAGATGACGGGCGTGACCCTGTCGACCGAGCAGCTGGCCCTGGCGACCGAGCGCGTCGACAAGGCCGGGCTATCGGACAAGGTCCAGTTTCGCCTGACCGACTATCGCGACCTGGACGAACCGTTCGATCRCATCGTCTCGGTCGGCATGCTGGAGCACGTCGGCGCGCCGAACTTCCGGACCTATTTCGAGACCATCAACCGCCTGCTGACCGACGACGGCGTCGCCCTGGTCCATGCGATCGGCAAGATGCACGGTCCCGGCGCGACCAACGCCTTCACCCAGAAATACATCTTCCCGGGCGGCTACATCCCCGGCCTGTCGGAGGTGGTCACTGCGATCGAGCAGGCGGGCCTGTGGATCACCGACATCGAGATCCTGCGCCTGCACTACGCCGAGACCTGCCGCATCTGGCGCGAACGGTTCATGGCCGATCCGGACATCCCGATGATGTTCGACGGCCGGTTCCGGCGGATGTGGGAGTTCTACCTGGCCGGCGCGGAGCTGGGCTTCCGGCACGGCGGCCACATGGTCTTCCAGATCCAACTGGCCAAGAAGCGCGACGCCGTTCCGCTGACCCGGGACTATCTGCTGAAAGCGCCCTGAACGGGCTTACGCCTCCGCCTCGACCGCTTTCTTCAGCCGGCTGAGCATCCCCGCCGCATAGGCCGCGTAGGGGCCGATCCAGCGTTCGTGGATGGCGTGGACGGGCAGGGCGTCCAGGTGGTTCCAGCGCTCGCGCCCGCGCCGTTCGGCGACGACCAGTCCGGCCTCTTCCAGAACGGCGAGGTGCTGCATCACCGTGCAGCGGTCCAGGTCCGGGATCAGGGCGCACAGCATGCCGGTCGTGCGAGAATCTTCCTTCAAAAGATCGAGGATCTGGCGCCGGATCCGGTGTCCAAGCGCTTTGAAGATTAGGTCGGCTTCGTCCTCATTTGACATGTTATAAGTCTATAACATATGGTCGTGGCCAGCAAGCGTTTGGGGGCAGCAAGGATGGAGGTATCCATGTCGCACGAATTCACCGTCAGCGGCCGCATCGCCAAGCCCGTGGCCGAGGTCTTCGAGGCCGTGGCCGATCCCAAGAAGCTCTCCGGCTACTTCACCACCGGCGGCGCCCAGGGGCGGCTGGAGACCGGCGCGACCGTCACCTGGGATTTCCACGACTTCCCGGGCGCTTTCCCGGTCGAGGTGGTCGAGGTCACACCGAACGCCAAGATCGTCCTGCGCTGGGGCACGTCCGAGAAGGGCGCCGACTACAAGACCACCGTGACCATGACCTTCGAGGACCTCGGCGACGGCCGCACCCTGGTCAAGATCCACGAGGCGGGTTGGAGCGATACGCCGGCCGGCGAAAAGGCCGCGTTCGGCAACTGCGAGGGCTGGACCGGCATGCTGTGCGCGATGAAGGTCTTCGTCGAGCACGGCCTGAACCTGCGCCAGGGCTTCTACAAGTAGCCCGCTGATCGCCGGATGCGGGCGCCCCCTACGAAGCCTCGTCGACCCGTGTTAGTCAGGGCGCTGTAGATTTTCGGGGGTAGTCCGCGTCCATGCCGTCCCAGCTTCAGTCGCCCGAGGTCCAGGCCTTCGCCACCGGCTTTCCGGTCACCCTGCTGCATGCCAGCGTGACGCTCGTCATGTTGATCCTGGGGACGGCGCTCTACGCCCTGCTGACCCCGCACAAGGAAATCACCCTGATCCGCGAGGGCAATTCCGCGGCGGCCCTGTCGCTGGGCGGGGTGATGGTGGGCTTGGCCATTCCGCTGGCCATCTCCCTGACCGCCTCGACCTCGGTGATCGAGATCATGATCTGGGGCGCGGCGACCATCGCCGTGCAGCTTCTGGTCTTCCGCGTCACCGACATGGTGCTGAAGGGCCTGCCCGAGCGCATCCATGAAGGCGAGGTCGCCGCCGCCGCCCTGCTGGTCGGCGCCAAGCTGGCCACCGCCCTGATCCTCGCCGCCGCCGTGGCCGGCTGATCGCGCCGGGCCTGGGGGCGTCCTAAAGTGCATTTTCCCAAGCTTCCCGACTGGCTGGTCTATGCCGCGGCGGTCAGCGCCCTGGTGATCGTCGCCGTCGGCCGGCAGGAGCGTTCGGACGCGCCGCCGCCGCCGCCGCCGGTGCCGGGCGAGGAGGGACTGCCGCTGGGGCCGTCCTCGCCGTTCGACCCGTCGATCGTGGTCCAGGTGCCCGACCGGCCGGAGCCGGGCTCGGGCACGGCCTTCTCGGTCGGCGACGACGGCACCTGGCTGACCGCCCGTCACGTGGTCGAAGGCTGCAAACGCGCCGCCATCGTCGTGGCCGACGGGCGTGGCGTGGCCGCCACGATCCATGTCGATCCCAAGGCCGACGCGGCCATCCTGACCACCGAGGGCGGGGCCCCGGCCGTGCCGCTGGGCCTGGACGCGCCGCTGCGCCGCGGCGCGCGCGCCTATCACCCTGGTTTTCCGCAGGGCCATCCCGGCGAGGCCGCTTCGCGCCTGCTGGGTCGCGAGAACCTGGTCGTCCACGGCCGAGGCGCGCGCACCGAGCCGGTGCTGGTCTGGGCCGAGGTCGGTCGCACCGACACGCTGAAAGGCACCCTGGCGGGCCTCTCGGGCTCGCCGGCCCTGGACAGCGCGGGGCGGGTGATCGGGGTGACGGTGGCCGAGGCTCCGCGTCGCGGCCGGATCTACACGACCGCGCCCGAGACCTTGAAGGTCCTGCTGGGCCCGCACCGCCGGCCCTCGCCGTCGGAGTTCGCGCCCAGCGAGCCGATCACCACCGAGAACTACGGCCGCGTGGCCGACGGCCTACGCCGTGACCTGCGGGTGGCTCAGGTGGTGTGCCTGGCGGTCTAGGCCGTCGCCGCTTCAGTCTTCGCCGTCGTCTCGCCCTGGCGCGCCGCGACCATGAACGACAGCACGATCGCCACGACGCCGATCAGGGCGGTGTAGATGAAGAAGGTCGTATAGCCGGCCGCCATGGCCTGGGCGCTGACGCCCAGCTTGGCGCCGGCGGCGGTGAAGCTCTCGGGCGGCAGGCGGGTGAACAGGCCCTTCAGGGCGCCGATCGGCCCGCCGGCCTCGGCGGCCAGGGCCGAGCTCTCGACGATTCGGCCGGACTGCGAGGCGATCAGCTTGCCGGGCAGGGCGTATAGTGACGAGAACAGGGCGTACTGGGTGGCCGTGAAGCCGGCGGTGGTCAGGCTGGACATGTAGGCGATCAGCGCCGTGCCGGCGATGCCGCCCGCCAGGTTGTCGATGCAGATCGAGGCGAACAGCATCGGCAGCGAGTGGCCGCTCATGGCCAGCAGGGCGAACAGCAGGTTGCTGATCGGCTGGGCGAAGGCGCCGATGACCAGGGCCTTCATCAGGCCGAGCCGCGCGACCACCACGCCGCCCAGGAAGACGCCGATCATCGAGGCGATGATGCCGAACACCTTCCGGATCTCGGCGATCTCGGTGAGGGTGAAGCCCATGTCCCGATAGAACGGGTTCATGATGTTCAGCACGAAGTCCGAGACGCGATAGACGCAGATCGCCGCCAGGATCAGGCCGGCGACACCCGAGAAGCGCTTGGTGAAGTCGATCAGCGGCTCGCCGAACGCCGTCGACATGTAGACGCCGGGCTTGGTGCGCACCTTGGGGATCGGCCAGGCGGCGACGACCACCACGGCCAGACCGATGATGACCCCGACCAGCTGCAGCCACACGCCGTTCGGCTTGGCCTTCCAGGCTTCGGCCAGGGCCTCGCCGCCGACCATCTTGGAGAGCAGGGTCGCGTCGCCGGCCAGGCCGGAGCCCAGGATCAGAGCGCCCAGCAGCAGGATGGCCAGGCGGACCAGCCACTCCAGGATTTCCAGGGATCGGGGCTGATTGACGTCGCCGGTCGGGATCGGGCGGATCGTATGCTCCGCCTCGCGCGGGGCCCACAGGGTCGCCAGCACCCCGACGCCCACGACCACGCCCATTACTGCGTACGAGAAGTTCCAGCCGAAGCGCTCGGCCAGCAGCAGCGGTCCCGCGCCGGCCGCGATCATGGCGACCCGGTAGCCCCACTGATAGGCCACCACCATCGGGCCCTGCTCCTCCTTGTCGGCCACCTCGATGCGCCAGGCGTCGATGACGATGTCGTGCGAGGCGGTGGCGAAGCCGACGGCCACGGCCGCCGCGCCCAGCATGGCCAGCTGCGAGGCGGGATTGAGGGTCGAGATCGCGAACAGGCCCAGGATCATCGCCGTCTGGAAAACCAGAATCCAGGCGCGGCGATGGCCGAGAAGGCGATCCAGCACCGGAACCTTGGCCCGGTCGATCAGCGGAGCCCATAGGAACTTGAACGTGAACGACAGGGTGGCCAGGCTGAAGAAGCCGATCACGGCCAGTGACGCGCCGGCGTCGCGCAGCCACAACGACAAGGTGTCGAAGATCAGCATGTAGGGCAGGCCCGACGCGAAGCCGAGGCCCAGCATCACCAGGCTGCGCCGCTCCAGGAAGAAGGCTAGGGTCTGAAGAAGAGTCTTCTTCTTCGGCGCGGTGTCGGCCTGCGCTTGGTCGGTCATGCGGCGATCCCCCGGCGGGGATCGTCCCGCCCTCTAGCCGGCGACCTTGGCTCGCGTCGCGGTTTTCGTCCAGCCGGAGGACGCGCCGCCCGTCGTCCAACGCTTCAGGGCGTCGCGCAGGGCCTCTTGTGTGAGGGGCTTCACGAGGAAGTCGTCCATGCCGGCGGCCAGGCAAGCGCGTTTGTCCTCGTCGAAGGCGTCGGCGGTCAGGGCCGCGATCGGGGCGGCGACACCCTTGGCGCGCAGGGCGCGGGCGGCGTCGACGCCGGACAGGCCCGGCATTCGCAGGTCCATCAGGATCAGGTCGTAGGCTCCGGCCACCGCGGCGGCCACCGCCTGCTCGCCGTCGGCGACGCGGTCGACCTTGCAGCCTTCGCGCTCCAGCAGGGTGCGGGCCAGCAGGGCGTTGATCGGATTATCCTCGGCCAGCAGCACGCGCACGCCGTGGGCCACGGCGCCGGCGATGCGGTCGTCGTGAGCGGGCTCTTCGGCCGAGTGGGCGTCTTCGTGGCCATGGGCGACGCTGGCCCGCAGCACCTGGGCGACCATGGAGGCGGCGCGCAGCGGCTTGATCAGGTAGCCGCTGAAGCCGGCGGCCTTCAGGCGGTCGATACGATCGCGCTGCTCGGGCGTCAGCAGCACCACGGCCTTGCGACCAGCGGGCGGCTTGAGCGCGCCGCGCGGACCCGCCAGGGCGGCGTCGATCAGCAGCACCGCGTCGGCCGGCGCCCCCGACAGGGCCGAGGCGACGTCGACGGCGGCGAAGGCGCGGCCGCCGGCGGCCTCGATCTGACGCGCGGTGGCGGCGCGGACGATGGCGTTGGGCGAAGCGATGGCCACGCACCGGCCTTCCAGCGGCGCCGCGCGGAGCGCGGGGGCGGCAATCTCGAAAGGCGCCTCGAACCAGAACTCGGCGCCCTGGCCCAGCTCGCCGCCGACTCCGATCTCGCCGTCCATGGCGTTGGCCAGCCGCGCGACGATGGCCAGGCCCAGGCCGGCGCCGCCCAGTTGGGTGGCGTGGGTGATGTCGGTCTGCACGAAGGCTTCGAAGATCCGGGTCCGCGCCTCGGGCGCGACACCGGGTCCGGTGTCGGCCACGGAAAAGCGGATGCGGCCGCCTTCTTCTGCGGTGGGCGCCGTGGCGTTCGCCGACAGCAGCACGCCGCCCGCCTCGGTGAACTTCACGGCGTTGCCGGCGAAGTTCAGCAGGATCTGGCGCAGGCGGCCCTCGTCGGCGCGGATGGTCGGCAGGGGCGAGGGCAGGGCCCAGGCGATTTCGACGCCCTTCTCGTGGGCGCGTGGGCTCATCAGTTCGGCGACCTGGCGCAGCAGGCCCTCGATGTCCACGGGCGCGAGGCTGAGTTCGATCGAGGCCGCGCCCAGGCGGGCGAAGTGCAGGACGTCGTTGACCAGCGACAGCAGGTGGTCGCCGCTCTCGCGCAGGGCGGTGACGTACGACCGCTGCTCGGCCGTCAGCTTGGTGTTTTCCAAGAGGCGCGCCATGCCCAGCACGCCGTTCAGCGGGGTGCGGAACTCGTGGCTCAGGGTGGCCAGCTGCTCGGGCGTGACGCCGGGTCTTTTGTCGGTCATGGCGGGGGATCCTAGCCACCACGGCTTAACGGCCGGTCAAGCCGGAAGCGTTTCCTCCCCGGGCGCGGTGGTGGTGCGCCGGTGGGCCAGGGCCTCGGCGACATGGATGCGCTTGACGCTGTCGGCGCCCTCCAGATCGGCGATGGTGCGGGCCAGGCGCAGCACCCGCGTCCAGCCCCGGGCGCTAATCCGGCCGGCCTCGGCGGCGCGGGCCAGCAGGGCGCGGCCCGGCTCGTCCAGACCGGCGATCTTCTCCAGGAAGGCGCCCTCGGCGCGGCCGTTCAGGCCATCCGCCTCGTCTAGGTCCTCGGCGCGATCCAGTTGCAGAGCGCGAGCCCGGGCGACCCGCGCGGCGACCTCGGCCGAGCCCTCGGCCGGCGGCGGCAGGGACAGGTCGGCGGCGGTGACGGCGGGCATGTCGACGGCCAGGTCGATGCGGTCCATCAGCGGGCCCGAGACGCGGCCCTGATAGTCCCTCTGGCAGCGCGGGGCCTTGCCGCAATAGCCCCGGCCGGCGCCGCCATGGCCGCAGCGACAGGGGTTCATCGCCGCCACCAGTTGCACGCGGGCCGGATAGCGCACGTGGGCGTTGGCCCGCGCGACCATCACCTCGCCGGTTTCCAGCGGCCCGCGCAGGCTGTCCAGAGCCTGGACGCCGAATTCGGGAAGTTCGTCCAGGAACAGCACCCCGTTGTGGGCCAGCGAGACCTCGCCCGGCTTGGCGCGATGGCCGCCGCCGGTCAGGGCGGCCATGCTGGCGCTGTGATGCGGCGACCGGAACGGTCGAGTGCGGGTCAGGGTCCCCCGCGCGATCAGCCCGGCCACCGAATGGACCATCGAGGTCTCCAGCAGCTCCGTCGAGGTCAAGGGCGGCAGCAAGCCGGGCAGGCGCTGGGCCAGCATCGACTTGCCCGAGCCCGGCGGACCGACGAACAGCAGGTTGTGGCCGCCGGCGGCGGCGATCTCGAGCGCCCGCTTGGCGTGCTCCTGGCCCTTGACGTCGCGCAGGTCCTTGGGCCGCTCGCCCTCGACGATCGGGCCAGGTGTCGGGGCCGACAGGATCTGGCTGCCCCGAAAATGATTGATCAACGACACTAGCGAGCGCGGCGCCAGAATCCGCGTGCCGCCCGCCCAGGCCGCTTCGGGGCCGGACGCTTCCGGGCAGATCAGGCCCAGGTCCATGGCCCCCGCCGCCATCGCCGCCGGCAAGGCCCCGGCCGCCGGCACGATACGGCCGTCCAGCGAGAGTTCGCCCATCGCCGCCCAGCCGTCGAGCGCGTCCAGCGGGATGACGCCCAGGGCCGCCATCACCGCCAGGGCGATCGGCAGGTCGAAATGCGTTCCTTCCTTGGGCATGTCGGCCGGGGCCAGGTTGGCGACGATGCGCTTGCCCGGCAGGGAGAGGCCCAGGCCGGCGAAGGCGCCCCGCACCCGCTCACGACTCTCGGCGACCGCCTTGTCAGCGAGACCGACGACCACGAAGGCGTGCTGGCCCGTGGTCAGCTGCACCTCGACGTCGACGCGCCGGGCCTCGACGCCCTCGAACGCGACGGTGACGACCCTGGCGGCCATCCAAACCCCTTATGGACAATCGACTTTATCCACAAGAAGCAACATAGCTTTGGAAATGGAGCAAGAACGAAAAACGAACGTTTCGGGAAGTTGTCGTTCTTGCGCAGAGTTACCCACCGTTGCGGCGAATGTCGTCTATCCGACCCCAAAGTACAGCGGCCGCGTCGATGCCGGTAAAGCGCTTCAGCTGTTGCGCGCCAGTGGGCGAGGTGACGTTGATCTCGGTCAGGTACTCGCCGATGATGTCGATGCCGACAAAGATCAGTCCACGGCGCTTTAGTTCGGGGCCGATGATCTTGCAGAGTTCGAGGTCGCGGGCGGTCAGCTCGACCGCCTCGGCGCGGCCGCCGACCCGCAGGTTGGACCGCACCTGGCCGGCGGCCGGCACGCGATTGATGGCCCCCACGGGTTCGCCATCGACCAGCAAGACGCGCTTGTCGCCCTTGCTGACGGCGGGGACGAACTTCTGGGCGATGACCTGCTCGCGGCCGATCATGGCGTGCAATTCCAGCAGGGCGTCGAGGTTGGGGTCGTCGGCCAGCAGCCGCGCCACGCCCGAGCCGCCGCCGCCGTAGAGCGGCTTCAGCACGATGTCGCCGTGGCGGGCGCGGAAGTCGTAGATCGCCTCGTGGTCGCTGGTGATCAGGGTCGGCGGCTGCACGCCGGGGAAATCGGTGACGAACAGCTTCTCGGGCGCGTTGCGCACCTCGGCCGGGTTGTTCACGACCAGGGTGTGGGGGTGCACCTTCTCCAGGAAGTGGGTGGCGGTGATGTAGGCCATGTCGAACGGCGGATCCTGGCGCATCAGCACCACGTCGACGTCGTCCTTCATGTCCAGCAGCGCGGTCTCGCCCAGCTTGGCGTGGGCGCCCTTCTCGGCGAACACCTCCAGGGGTTGGGCGCGGGCGAACACCCGGCCGTCCTCCTGGGACAGCTTGTCGGGCGTGTAGAACCACAGTTTGTGGCCGCGGTTCTGGGCCTCCATCATCATCAGGAAGGTCGTGTCGGTGTCGATGTTGATCCCCAGGACGGGATCCATCTGGACGGCGACTCGCAGCGACATGGGGGCTCCTGGGGTTCTGGACGCGACGGCTTAGTTAGGCGTTCTTCGCGCCCCGTCCAACCCGAGAGGCGAACTAGTTCAGCCGCAACCGCATCCGTTCCCGTGCGGCTCGGGCGGCTATGGCCGCGCCGCCGTCCAGGGTTTGGGCGCGGGAGAGCGCCTGCAGGGCGCCGGCCAGGGCGCCTTGGCCTTCGCGGGCGGCGGCGACGTCCAGCCAGGGGCGGTGGTCGTTGGGATTGAGCAGGGCGCGGCGCAGGGCCGAGCGCTCGGCGCGAGGCCAGTCCTTGGCCTGCTGAGCGCGGGCGAAGATGTTGTTCTGTAGGCGGATCAGCACGGCGCGGTCCGAGATCGGGGCCATCAGAAGCTCCAGCCGCGAGGCGACGTCGGGCATCAGGCCGGTGCGCAGGGCCCGCCGTGACAGCTCCGACGGCAGCACCACCCGGCCCTCGCTGAACGGGTCGAGCGCCAGGGGGCCCTCCTCGGTCTCGATCCGCAGCAGGAAGTGGCCGGGGAAGTCGACGCCGTACAACTCCAGCCCGACCTCGCGGGCGGCGTGAAGGTAGAAGACGCCCAGGGCCACCGGCAGGCCTTTGCGGCGCTCGGCGATGGCGATGATGTCGGCGTTGTCGGGATGATCGTAGGTCAGGACGTCGCCGGTCAGGCGCAGGTCGCCCGCCAGGGTCTCGGCCACGGCCTCCTCCGGCGACTCGGCCTCGGCGCGACGGCGCAGGCGGTCGACGGCGTCATGCGCCAGGGCGACGGCCGGGGTGGTGTCGCGGCTGGGATCGTCGTGGACGGCGCAGGCCAGGGCGGCGTCGAACAGCGGGAAGGTCTCGTCGGGGCCTTCGCCGGCCTTGGTCAGGATCTCTTCGGCCTCGTCGCGCGTCATCTCACGCCCCCATCCGGAAGCCGTCTGGCCAGGCGTCGGGCAGATGGCGCGGCGGTCGGCCCGGCGCCAGGGCGATCAGGTCGAGCCGCACGAGGAGGTCGCGCAGGCCGGTGCGGTGCGCGCTGACATGGGCGGCGGCGCGGCGCAGGCGGTCGCGTTGGGTCGGCGTCACGGCGTCCAGGGCGTCCTCGATCGTGGCCCGTTGCTTGACCTCGACAACGGCCAGGACCCGTCCGCGTTGCGCCAGAAGATCGATTTCGCCGAGCGGCGTCGCCAGCCGGAAACCCAGGATCCGATAGCCCTTGGCCATCAACCACAGCGCCGCCAGCACCTCGGCCCGCCGGCCGAGCTTGCGGGCGGCGGCTCCCCGCGCTTGGCGGACGCCGGCCGTCATCAGGCCTGCTCCTTCATGGAGAGGGCCTGGCGATAGAGATCCTTGCGCGAGAGGCCCAAGGCCTTGGCGACCTCGGAGGCGGCCTCGCCCAGCGGCAGACGGGCCATGGCCTCGCGCAGGGCGGCCTCGGCGTCGTCGGCGGTCGCGACCTTCTCGCTGCCCGGCCCGACCAGGATGACGATCTCGCCCTTGGGCGCTTCGAAGCGCGGATCGGCGGCCAGGTCGTCGAGCGTCCCGCGTATGCAGGTCTCATAGAGCTTGGTCAGTTCACGGCAGACCGCCGCCTGTCGCGCGCCGCCGAACACGGCGGCCATGTCGGCGAGGCAGTCGTCGACCCGCGAGCCGCCCTCGTAGAAGATCAGGGTGGCGCGGGTATTGGCGAATTCTTCCAGGAAGGTCCGCCGCGCGGCGCTCTTGGGCGGCGGGAAGCCGGCGAACAGGAAGCGGTCGGTGGGCAGGCCGGCCAGGGTCAGGGCCGCCAGGACCGCCGAGGCGCCGGGGATCGGGATCACCGGATGGCCGGCGGCGATCGCCTCGCGGGCCAGGCGATAGCCGGGGTCGGAGACCATCGGCGTGCCGGCGTCCGAGACCAGGGCCACGCGCTCGCCGGCTTCCAGGCGGGCGAGGACGCCGGGAATAGCCCGCTCGGCCACGTGCTCGTCGTGGCGCTCCAGCTTGGTGCGGATCCCGTAGGCCGCTAGGAGCTTGCCGGTGACGCGAGTGTCCTCGGCCAGCAGCACGTCGCAGGCGGCCAGCACGTCCAGCGCCCGCAGCGTGATGTCGCGCAAGTTGCCGATCGGCGTCGCCACCAGATAGAGGCCGGGCGCCAAGGGCGCGTCGGACAAGGCTGGCGGGGGAAGCTGGCGGCTCAAAATCACGCGTCCTTTCGCTTGCGAAGCAAATGCATATCAGGTCGCGAGCGTCCCTGTCAGCCGGTCCAGCAACAGACGCCCGGCGCGAGTCGCATGCAACCGTTTGGTGTCATCGACCAGCAGCCCCGCCTCGACCAGGTCGCGGACCTTGGGCAGGTCGGGCGTCAGGCCCAAGGGGGCCATTTCGTCGAAGCCGACGCCGTCGTCGATGCGCAAGCCCAGGACGAGGCGCTCCTCGGCCGCTTCCTCGGGCGTGAGCATCTCGCGGTCGAAGCCGACGCCGGTTTCCGTGACGGCGGCGATGTAGTCCTTGATCCCACGTTGAGCCACCGTCGCCGCGCGGCCCTCGGGCAGGGACAGCCGTCCGTGCGCGCCGGGGCCCACGCCGACATAGTCGCGGCCGCGCCAGTAGACGAGGTTGTGGCGCGAGCGGGCCGCAGGGCCCTTGGCGTGGTTGGAGACCTCGTAGGCGTCGAAGCCGGCCGCCTCCAGCACCTCCTGCGTGGTCTCGAACAGGGTGGCGGCCAGGTCCTCGTCGGGGACCTTCAAGATCCCGCGCCCGACCGCGCGGTCGAAGGCAGTGCCGTGCTCGATGGTCAGCTGGTAGGGCGAAACATGCTCGGGACCCATGGCGATGGCCTCGGAGAGTTCGGCGCGCCACGCCGCGTCGGTCTGGCCGGGGCGGGCGTAGATCAGGTCGATCGACAGGCGCGGGAAGGCCTTGGCCGCCGCGGCGATCGCCCGCCGGGCGGCGCCGGCGTCGTGATTGCGGCCCAGGACCTTCAGCGATTCGTCGTCCAGGGCCTGGACGCCCAGCGACAGCCGCTGGACCCCGGCCTCGGCCAGGGCCTCGAAGCGGCCGGCCTCGGCGTCGGTGGGATTGGCCTCGAGGCTGATCTCCAGGTCGGCGGTCGGCGACCACAGGCGTCTGGCGGTCTCGATCACCCGCGCCACTTGCGCCGGATCCATCAGCGAGGGTGTGCCGCCCCCGAAGAAGATCGACAGCAGGGCCTGATCGCCGGTCAGCGCCCGCTGGGCTTCGAGGTCGGCGACGATGGCGTCGGCCAGCGCCGCCTGCTCGGCGGTCTTGCCCCGGTCACGGACGACGTTGAAGTCGCAATAGGGACAGATGCGCGCGCAGTAGGGCCAGTGGACGTAGACGCCCAGGCCCATACGCGCGCTGGCGGGGTCACTCAAACAGCGCCGCCTTCAGCTTGGCGAAGGCGCGGGCGCGGTGGCTCATGGCGTCCTTGGCGGCCGGCTCCATCTCGCCGAAGGTCGTCTCATGACCCTCGGGGACGAAGATCGGATCGTAGCCGAAGCCGCGCGTTCCCCGGCCCGGGAAGACCAGGGTCCCGTCGATCCGGCCCTCGACCACCACGGCCGGACCGTTCGGCCAGGCCACGGCCAGGGCCGAGGTGAACCAGGCCGAGACGTCTTCCGAGCCGGTCTCCTCGATCCGTTCCTCGACCTTCTTCATGGCCATGGCGAAGTCCTTGGTGGGGCCGGCCCAACGGGCGGAATAGATGCCTGGCGCGCCGTCCAGCGCCTTGACCGACAGGCCGGAGTCGTCGGCCAGGGCGGGCAGGCCGGACAGGTCGGCGGCGTGACGGGCCTTTAGCAGGGCGTTGCCGACAAAGGTGCTCTCGGTCTCGTCCGGCTCGGGCAAGCCCAGCTGGCCGGCGGTGACGATCTCGAAGCGGCCGTCCAGCAAGGCGGCGATTTCCGGGACCTTGCCAGGATTGTGGGTGGCGGCCACAAGCTTCGATCCCATTTCAAGCTTCAGCGCCATTCCTCGTCTCCTGAAGGCAATCACCGTGATGCGGCTCCTTTACTCTCCAATTTCGCCCTTTGCGCGCAAGGTCCGCGTCATGGCCCTCGAAAAAGGCCTTTCGGACTTGTTCGCCGTGGAGGTCGTCGCGCCGTTCCAGGACGAGACGCTTCGCGCTCAGAACCCGCTGTGCAAGGTTCCCGCCCTGGTCCTCGAGGACGGCGAGACGGTGTTCGACTCCGGCGTCATCGCCGACTTCGTCGACGGACTTGCCGAGCCGCGCCTGATCCCGGCCGCGCAGCCGGCCCGCCGACGGGCCCTGACCCTCGAGGCCGCCGCCGACGGCATGGGCGACGCCTCGGTGCTGATCGTCCGCGAGCGGATGCGGCCCGAGGGCGAGCATCGCCCGGACCTGCTCGAGCGCCAGCTGCGCGCGGTCGACGCCGCCCTGGACTTGTTCACGACCGCTCTCGCGGGTGGCGGGCTGTCGCAAGACCGGTTCGAGATCGCCGAGATCGCGGTGGCGGTGCAGCTGGACTATCAGGACGTGCGCCGGGTCAGCGACTGGCGGGCCGGCCGGCCGGCGCTTTCGGACTGGTTCGAACGGGTCGCGAAGCGAACCTCGATGGTCGCCACCCACGCGGCTGTGACTTAACGGCAACTATCATTTGTCCACAGGCATCATTGCGAAAGTTTAATATCGTTTCTCGATAAACAAGATTGGCGGAACGGAAATCGTCTCCTATCTGTTGACTGTGGCGAGGGGTCGAATGACTCGGCCCCGACCACGTCTCTCAAACTGGAAACCCGATGTCCTCCGCCCGCCTGTTCCGCATCGCCGACAAGGTCGTCATGACCGTCATCACCGCCGCCTTGATCGTGGCCGTGCCGGTGTCGGCCGTGGCGTTCGTGGTGCAGACGCTCTAGGGCCAGCCGAGAGATACAAGGGGTTTTCGAGATTCTCGAAACCCAAGGGCTTTGACGTCTCCTCGCGACGCGAGGCATGTTCGAGCGTCGCTGTTGGGGAGCAGCCATGCGCGCCTTGGGGCCTGGCTCCGTATCGAGTTTCCTGAAGATCATCCTGGACGTGATCTACGTCGGGCTATGGATCTTCGTGAGCCTTCTGTCGCTGTTCACGCTGGTCGCCCTGCTGTTCAGCTTCAATCCCGAACTTCTGGCCTCGATGTTGCCGATCAGCGACGCCGTCGAGGCCGTCAGCCGCAACGGACCGCTGTTCGCCGGCGCCCTGGCCGCCTGGGCGCTGCTGCTGGGCGGTTGGATGGTCATCGTCGAGCGGCTGCGCAAGATCTTCGCCACCCTGACGGCCGGCGACCCCTTCCATCCCGACAATGTCGTGCGCCTGCGCCTGATCGGCCTCGTCCTGGCGGGGCTGGAGGTCGGCCGCTACGTCTTTTCGGGCATGGCCCGCTGGCTGGCCCCCAAGGCCAAGGTCATCGACGACAGCTTCACCCTGACCGCCTGGTTCTCGGTGCTGGTCGTCTTCGTCCTGGCCGAGGTCTTCCGCGAGGGCGCCCGCCTTCGTCGCGAAGCCGAACTCACGATCTGATCCGGAGCGATCCCCGCATGTCCGTCCGCGTGAACCTCGACCGCGTGCTGCTGGAACGCCGCATGTCGCTGACCGAGCTCTCTGACCGGGTGGGGGTGACGATCGCCAACCTCTCAATCCTCAAGACCGGCAAGGCCAGGGCGGTGCGCTTCTCGACCCTCGACGCCCTGTGCCGTGAGCTGCAATGTCAGCCGGGCGACCTGCTGACCTTCGAATACGGCCCGGCCGACACCCACGACGAAGACGACGTGGAAGGCTAGTAGGCGCGACCCTTCTCGTCCTCGCGCCACTTCAGGATCAGCCGGCGGTCGCGGAACTCGAACGCGTCCAGGCGCTGGAGGAAGCTCATCCCCAGCAGCGAGCCGCTCATCGGGGCCTTGTTGACCATCACCCGGAAGCCCTCGAGCTTGATCGGCCCGACCGCCAGGCTGCTGGCGTCGTAGGCGGCGCTGTAGCCCTTGCCGTTGGCGGTCTCGGCTTCGTAGCCATAGTCCAGCGTGTCGACCGGGATGCCCAGGCGTCGAGCGTCGTCGGGGCTGAGCACCGTCTGGGTCGCGCCGGTGTCGACCATGAACCGCACGCGCTGGCCGTTGACCAGGCCGTCGACGACATAGGCGCCGTCCTCGCCCTGCGGCACGACCAGGGTGCGCTCGCCGACCTGGACCGGGGTTCCGACGTTGAAGGCCAGCTTCAGCCGCTCGGGGACGCCGGCGATTTCCGCGCGATAGGCATAGCCCAGGGCCAGGACGGCGACGATCCCCGCCCACAAGGCCACGTGCTTCAGGTGTTGGCCGATCGACCCGCGCATCCCGCGCAGCAGGGCCGAGGAGATCAGCACCACCAGGCCCAGTTGGTAAAAGATCTCGGCTTTGTCGTCGCCAGTCCGCACCGCCTCGGGAAAGGCGCGAGCCAGGGCCAAGGCCAGCACCGCCACGGCCGCCAGCAGGCCTAGCCACAGCCAGAGGCGATGGTTGAGAACGGGGCCGGGCGATGGCGCCGACCGTTCCGGCTGGTCCCAGGGGCCGCGGGGCGTCGTCATGGTTCAGGCTCTCGGCTGCGGTCGAGTCAACTTCTTAGAGCTTCCATCGGCCGTGGCCTACCAGAGATAGCGTCTGGTGGCCGCCTAGTTGAACCGCCGTTTCTTCAGCAGGGTGGCGCGGTCCATCGAGCGGACCTCGACCTCGAAGGCGTCGCCCTCGCGCAGGACCTTCAGCGGCACGGTGACGCCGGCGTCGCCCAGGCTCCACAGCGTCTCGTAAAATTCGGCGAGGTCCGCGATCGGCTGGTCGTCGATGGCCAGGATCAGGTCGCCGGCCCGCAGCTCGGCGCGGGCGGCGGGACCCTTGGGCGAGATGCCGACGATCACGACGTGGTTTTCCATCTCCTGGGCGAAGATCCCCAGCCACGGGCGCGGCGGGTGCGGGGCCTGGCCGCGGGCCAGCTCGTCTAGGATCGGCGGCAGCAGCTCGGCGGGCACGAACATGTTGATCGGCTTGGCCTGGCCTTCCTTGTCGCGCCCCTCCAGGGTCAGGGAGCCCAGGCCGACGAGGTCGCCCTTGGGGCCGATCAGCGCCGCCCCGCTCCAGTGGGGGTGGGCCGGGCCGGTGATGATGGCGTCGTCCAGCAGATATTCCCAGTAGCCGGCGAACGGCATGCGGGCCAGGACCTGGCCGGCCACGGCGTGGGCTCGGCCCCCAGCGCCGGCGGCGATGATCGGCGAGCCGGTTTCGAGGTCCTTGGCGCTGCCGATGGCGATCACCGGCAGGTCCAGCGGCTCCAGCGCCTGGACCAGGCCCAGGCCCGAGCGGACGTCCAGGCCCAGCACGTGGGCGGGCACACGGCGGCCGTCATTGCGGGTCAGTACGACCTCTTCGGCCTCGGTGATCAGATAGGCCATGGTCAGGACGAGGCCGCCGGGACCGACGACGACGCCGTTGCCGATGCGCTCGGTGCCCAGGATGGCGGCCGTATAGGCGTCGCCCGGGACGGTGGCCTCCAAGGCGACCATCGAGGCGAGCACATGGTCGAGGTCGAAGCGATAGGCCTCGGCCGACGGGCGCAGGCGGGCTTCGACTTCATGGCCTTCGAACGGGGTGGTCACGCGAGACTCCTAATCTTCAGGATTGGAATCTGGGACCGATACCCCGTTCGGACAAGTGGGCGCCTACCCGCCGATCGCCGCGCGCTGCAGGGCGAACAGTTCGTTGATGCCTTTTTCAGCAAGGCCGAACAGCGCTTCGAACTCGGCGCGGGTGAAGCCGCGCTTCTCGCCGGTGGCCTGGATCTCGACGATGTCGCCCACACCGGTCAGCACGAAGTTGCTGTCGGCCTCGGCGGTGGAGTCTTCTTCATAGTCGAGGTCGAGGACTGGAACGTCGTTGAACACGCCGCACGAGACGGCCGCGACCTGGCCGACGATCGGGTCGGTCTTCAGCACGCCTTCGTCCAGCAGATACTTGGTGGCCAGGCGCAGGGCGACCCAGGCGCCGGTGATGGCGGCGGTGCGGGTGCCGCCGTCGGCCTGGACGACGTCGCAGTCCAGGGTGATCTGGCGCTCGCCCAGGGCCTTCAGGTCGACGACGGCCCGCAGGCTGCGGCCGATCAGGCGCTGGATCTCCTGGGTTCGGCCGGTCTGCTTGCCGGCGGCGGCCTCGCGGCGGCCGCGCGTGTGGGTGGCGCGGGGCAGCATGCCGTACTCGGCCGTGACCCAGCCGGCGCCCTTGTTACGCATCCAGCCTGGGACATTCTCCTCAACCGTGGCGGTGACCAGCACCTTGGTGTGGCCGAAGCTGATCAGGCAGGATCCCTCGGCGTAGCGGTTGACGCCGGTTTCCAGCGTGACGGCGCGCAGCTGATCGGGGGCGCGTTCGGACGGACGCATGGGAAACTCCTGGTTTCAGGAAGAAAGGGGGATATTTGAATGTGCGTGACGGGCCGCTTATCCTATTGCGAGCCGCAGTTGAAAGAGGCCGACTCCTTTTGTTCGACCACCGGGTCCCAAACGACACGCCTCGAGACGACACGCCGCGCATGGTCCTGACCAAGTGGTTTTGAAATGACGCCACCGTTTCCAGGACCGATCGTCCCCGCGCCGGCGCTCGGCGAGCTGGACGCCCGCGCCCGCGACATCTTCCGCCGCGTCGTCGAGTCGTATCTCGAGACTGGCGAGCCGGTCGGCTCGCGCACCATCTCGCGCGGTGGGCTGGCACTGTCGCCAGCCTCGATCCGCAACACCATGCAGGACCTGGCGCATCTGGGCCTGCTGGACGCCCCCCACACCAGCGCCGGACGGATGCCGACCCACGCGGGCCTGCGCATGTTCGTCGACGGCCTGCTGGAGGTCGGCGACATCGCCGAGCAGGACAAGCGGGCCATCGAGGCGCGGCTGGCGGTCAAGGGCCGCTCGTTCGAGGAGGCGATGGCCGAGGCCTCGTCCGTGCTGTCCGGCCTGGCCGGCGGGGCCGGCATCGTGGTCACGCCCGTTCGCGAGGGCGGCGTCAAACACGTGGAGTTCGTGCCGCTTGGCGGCGGCCAGGTGCTGGCGGTCATGGTGTTCGAGGACGGCCAGGTCGAGAACCGGCTGATGCGCCAGGCCCCGGGCGTGACGCCCTCGGCCCTGCAGGAGGCCAGCAACTTCCTCAACGCCCGCCTGCGCGGCCGCACGCTCAGCGAGGCGCGGACCGAGATGGGCGCCGAGCTCGACATCGCCCGCCGCCAGCTGGACGAGACCGCCGCGCGCCTGGTCGAGGACGGCCTGGCCGCCTGGAGCGGCGGGGAGGGCGACGCCCGCTCGCTGATCGTGCGGGGACAGGCCAACCTGCTGGCCGACGCCCGGGCCCACGAGGACATCGACCGGGTCCGCCAGTTGTTCGACGATCTTGAGCAGAAGGGCCAGCTGATCGGCCTGCTCGACGATGTGCGCGACGCCGAGGGCGTTCGCATCTATATCGGGGCCGAAACGCGCCTGTTTTCGCTTTCGGGTTCCTCGGTGATCGCGGCGCCCTATATGACGGGGCGTCAGAAGGTGCTGGGCGCGATCGGCGTGATCGGTCCGGCGCGATTGAACTACGCCCGAGTCATTCCGTTGGTGGACTACACCGCCCGGGTGCTCGGTCGGATGATGGATGGATAAGGACTTTACGAGATGACCGACGAGCAAACGCCGGCGGAAGAGATGCCGTTCGAAGTCGACGACGCGTCGCAAGAGATCGAGGCGCTGAAGCTGGAAGTGGCCGCTCTGAAGGAGCAGGCCCTGCGCTACGCCGCCGAGGCCGAGAACACCAAGCGCCGCGCCGAGCGCGAGATGAACGACGCGCGCGCCTACGCGATCCAGAAATTCGCCCGCGACCTGCTGGGTGCGGCCGACAACCTGTCCCGCGCCACGGCCCACAGTCCCAAGGAGTCGACCGACGCGGCGGTGAAGAACTTCATCATCGGCGTCGAGATGACCGAGAAGGAGCTGCAAGGCGCCTTCGAACGCAACGGCCTGAAGAAAATCGATCCGGCCAAGGGCGACAAGTTCGATCCGCACCTGCATCAAGCCGTGACCGAACAGCCTTCGACCGAGGTCGCCGCCGGCGGCGTGGTCGCCGTGCTGCAGGCCGGTTACGAGCTGATGGGACGCCTGGTGCGCCCGGCCATGGTCGCCGTGGCGGCCAAGGGTTCGACCGGTCCGTCCACGGGTTCGGCGACCGGCGAGCAGCCGGCCGGCGGCGCCAATCCCTATGCCGGAGCGGCCGCCGACGGCGACAACTCGGGCGGGTCGTTCGACCAGAAGGCCTGAACCCGGCGTTTTTGACTGGCGAGGGGGCGTAAATGACGGGCGCGCCCCCTTTCCCCCTCCGCGCTTTGCGATAATGTCGGCGGTCCATTCTCAACGGGGGTAGCGGGCGATTCTCACTGGCCGCCCGCGCGATCTGGACCGAATTATGAAGCTTACGATCGAACGGGCGGCGCTCCTGAAGGCGCTGGGGCATGTGCAGAGCGTCGTCGAGCGCCGTAACACCATCCCGATCCTGTCGAATATCCTGCTGTCGGCGGAAGGCAGCACGCTGTCGTTTTCGGCGACCGACCTGGACATGGAGATCATCGACGAGGGCCTGGCCCAGATCGACGTCCCCGGCCAGATCACCGCCCCGGCCCATACGCTCTATGAAATCGTCCGCAAGCTGCCCGACGGCGCCGACGTTTCGCTGAGCTTCAGCGGCGACGATCCGCGCCTGGTGATCCAGGCGGGCCGCTCGCGCTTCAACCTGCCGGTGCTGCCGGCCGGCGACTTCCCGGTGATGAGCAGCGACGGCCTGTCGAACCGCATCGCGGTCGACACCAACGAGCTGATCCGGCTGATCGACAAGACCCGCTTCGCGATCTCGACCGAAGAGACCCGCTACTATCTGAACGGCCTCTATCTGCACACGGTCAACGAGGGCGGCGAGACCAAGCTGCGCGCCGTGGCCACCGACGGTCACCGCCTGGCCCTGGCCGAGATGCCGGCCCCCGAGGGCGCGGTCGGCCTGCCCGGCGTGATCGTGCCGCGCAAGACCATCGCCGAGGCCCGCCGCCTGATGGAATCGGCCGGCGAGCACGTCGACGTCCAGCTGTCGCCGCAGAAGGTCCGCTTCGAGTTCGGCGCGGCCGCCCTGACCTCCAAGGTCATCGACGGCGCCTTCCCGGACTATCTGCGGGTGATCCCGCGCGACAACGCCAAGATCCTGACCCTGGACAACGACCTGTTCGCCAAGGCCGTCGACCGGGTGGCCACCATCTCGGCCGAGAAGAGCCGTTCGGTGAAACTGGCCATCGAGCCAGGCCGGGTCACCCTGACCGTCCGCAACATGGAAGCCGGCCAGGCCGTCGAAGAGGTCGAGGTCGATTACGACGGCGAGCCCTTCGAGATCGGCTTCAACGCCCGCTACCTGCTGGACGTCTGCGGCCAGATCGCCGGCCCGCAGGCAGAGTTCCGCTTCGCCGACCCGGCTAGCCCGACCCTGGTGGTCGATCCGGTCGACCCGGGCGTGAAGTACGTGCTGATGCCGCTGCGGGTCTGATCCGCGGCCTAAGTATAAAGAGACGGGCGCCTTGGAGCGCGATCGCGCTCCAAATGCTTGAAGATAGAACCTGCTTATCTGGTTTAGATGGCTGCATCTAAACCAGACAGGTTCTGCGCGCCCGTTTTGCTTTTGGGGTTCGCCGATGAAGAAGCTGCTCGCCGTCTCGGCCGCCATCGCGGCCCTCGCCGCCGCCGTTCCCGCGCTCGCTCAACAGGGCGCGGTCGAACGCCGCGAGATGGGCAATCAGATCCTGGAGAACGTGCCGGTCGCGCCGCCCGCGATCCGCGAGAGCCTGGCCCGCTACCAGAACGCGCGCTCGGCCGCCTTCGACGACTGGGCGGCTGGCGGTGGAATGATCATCGCTACGCGGTTCGGCAACACCAACCAGCTGCACGTGGTCGCCGCGCCCGGCGCGGACCGCAGCCAGATCACCTTCTACGACGAGCCCGTCTCCAGCGCCCATACCCTTCCGGACGGCAAGATCCTGTTCGCCAAGGACACCGGCGGCGACGAGTGGTTCCAGCTGTTCGTCCGTGACGCCGACGGCAAGGTCGTCCAGCTGACGCAGCCCGGCACGCGCAACCAGTCCCCGGCCTGGTCCAAGGATGGTTCGGTCTTGGTGTGGTCGCGGGCGGTGAAGGGCTCGGCCGACTACGACGTGCTGATGCGCGACCCGGCCGCGCCGGGCGAGGCCAAGGTGATCTACAAGGGTCAGGGTCAGGTCTCGCCGGTCGCGGTGTCGCCCGACGGCAAGGCGGTGCTGCTGGGCCGCTATCTCTCGATCAACGAGTCGCGGTACTGGCTGCTCGATGTCGCCACCGGCAAGCTGACCGAACTCAGCCCGGGCAAGAAGGTCGCCTATTCCGGCGGGATCTTCGCGCCGGATGGCAAGAGCATCCTGACGCTCTCCGACGAGGGCTCGGACTTCGCCCGCCTCGTCCAGATCGACCTCGCCACCGGCGCCAAGCTTAGCCTTTCGGGTGAGCGTTCGTGGGATGTCGAGGACTTCGCCCTGTCCGACGATGGTCGGATCCTGGCCTATGTCGTCAACGAGGACGGCTATTCGAAACTGGTGGTCCAGGACTTCCGCACCCGCCGCGCCTTGCCGCAGCCGGAGCTGCCGGCTGGCGTGGTCTCCGGGATCGTCTTTTCGCCCGACGGATCGAAGCTGGGTTTCGGCCTGGCGACGCCGACGGCCGCGAGCGACGCGTGGAGCTGGGGCGTGACCGACGCCAAGCTGGAACGCTGGACGGCCTCGGAGCTGGGCGGCCTTGACGCCAAGGCGCTCGTCAATCCGGAACTCGTCCGCTTCCCCTCGTTCGACAAGCGTTCGATCCCCGCCTTCGTCTACAAGCCTAAGCTGGCCGCTGGGATGAAGGCGCCGGTGATCATCGACATCCACGGTGGGCCGGAAGGTCAATCGCGCCCGATCTTCAATCCCTTCCACCAGCACACGGTGGCCGAGCTGGGCGCGGCGGTGATCGTCACCAACGTCCGGGGTTCCAGCGGCTACGGCAAGGCCTACCTCAACCTCGACAACGCCGAGAAGCGCGAGGACTCGGTCAAGGACATCGGCGCGCTGCTGGACTGGATCAAGACCCAGCCCGACCTCGATCCGAACCGGGTGGTCGTCTACGGCCAGTCGTACGGCGGTTACATGTCGCTGGCCGTGATGACTCACTATTCAGATCGTCTGGCCGGCGGGATCGAACGCTACGGGATCAGTAACTTCGTCTCGTTCCTGCAGAACACCGAAGCCTATCGCCGCGACCTGCGCCGGGCCGAGTACGGCGACGAGCGCGATCCGAAGATGCTGAAGGCGTTCGAGACGATCTCGCCGATGAACAATGTCGGCAAGATCAGCAAGCCGATGCTGGTCATGCAAGGCTGGAACGACCCGCGCGTGCCCAAGTCCGAGTCCGACCAGGTTGTCGCCAAGCTGCGCGGCCAAGGCGTCGAGACCTGGTACGTGCAGTTCAAGGACGAGGGGCACGGCTTCCAGAAAAAAGCCAACAACGACCGCCGCCGCGAGGTCGAGACCCAGTTCCTGCGCAAGGTGCTGGGCCTGGACGGCGCGAAATAGCGTCCCGCGCCAAGCTTAGCCTTTACACTTACCGTCCGCGTCGGATCGACGGCCCCGTGGAACATCGTCGGCCGGTCGTGAAACGCGCGGAAGGGTTGAACTTAGCTGAGCTGTTGCGCTAACCGTGGTCGTGACCCATGCTTAGCCATATGGATCATCAACTCGCGCCCCTCGATGACGTGTTCCAGGCCCTGGCCGATCCGACCCGGCGGGCAATCCTCAGCCGTCTTGGTGCGGGACCGGCCAGTGTCGGCGAACTGGCCGCGCCGTTCGACATGGCGCTGACCTCGCTGATGAAGCACCTGAAGATCCTGGAGCGCGGCGGCTGGATCACGACCTCCAAACAGGGCCGCGTGCGGACGTGCGCGATCCAGACGCAGCGCTTCGCCGAGGTGGGCGCCTGGCTCTACGGATACCGGGGCCTGTGGGAGGGCTGACGTAGGGGCGCGTTGCGGCCGTTTCTGACCCGTGCCAACGTCCGTTTTCTATGGAAACGGGAGGTAACCATGGCGAAGGTGAATTACGTAACGGTCGGATCGAACGATCTGGAAAAAGCCAAGGCGTTCTACGACGGGCTGCTGGGCTCGATCGGGATGAAGCCGCTGTTCGAGCACCCCTCGGGTGGCCGGCTGTACCGTGGCGACGGCTGCATGTTCGGGGTGCTGGGCCCCTATGATGGCAATCCGGCCTGCATCGGCAACGGCATGATGGGCGGCTTCGCCTTCGACACCGTCGAAGAGGTCGACGCCTTTCACGCAAAGGCCCTTGAACTGGGTGGCGCGGACGAGGGCCAGCCTGGCGCCCGGATGCCCAAGGCCTATTTTGCCTATTTCCGCGACCTCGATGGCAACAAGCTCTGTGGTTACAAGCTGGGCTAGGCGCGGCGACAAGCTTTAGCCCCGATTTTGGCCGCGTGCCGCCGAAATCGGGGCGCATGCCAGCCTTCGAACCGGAGGCTCGACATGCGTTTTGCCTGGGAACGTGGCGCGGTCGTGCTGCTGAGCGTCGGCCTATGGGTCGTCGTGCTGGCCGGAGGGCGGCATGCGCTGCACCTGGTGCGCGGGGAGGTTCATGCCCTGGCGGATCTGGTGATCCGACGAGGGGGCTGGCTGGTCTAAAGTCCGGGGCTGCGCATCGTCGCCGAAGTGCTATTAGGCGCTCATGGCGTCGGCCGCACTGCTTTCCCTGACCCTGACGGACTTCCGTTCCTATGAGCGCGCGCGCCTCGAGACCGGGGGGCGCAGCGTCTATCTGTTCGGGCCCAACGGGGCCGGAAAGACCAATCTTCTCGAGGCCATAAGCCTGCTCAGCCCCGGCAAGGGCCTGCGTGGGGCCAGCCTGGCCGAGGTTGGCCGCCGTCTGCCTGGCGAGGCGGTCGGTCGCGCCTGGGCGGTGGCCGCCGAGGTCGAGTCCGGACAGGACGCGCCGGTGCGCATCGGCACCGGGGTCGAGCAGGGCGGGGCCGCCCGCCGCACCGTTCGGCTGGACGGCGAGACCGTGCCGCCGGGACGGTTGGCTGACCACGTCCGGCCCATCTGGCTGACCCCGGCCCAGGACCGCCTGTTCCTGGAGGCGGCCTCCGAGCGTCGGCGATTCTTCGACCGCCTGGTTTTCGCCGGTGAACCGGCCCACGCGGCCCACGCCAACGCCTACGACAAGGCCCAGCGCGAGCGGATGCGTCTGCTGACCGACGCGGCCGAGACCGGCGCGCCGGCCGACGCCGTCTGGCTGACGGCGCTGGAGGCCTGCCTGGCCGAATTCGGGGCGCTGCTGGTCCAGGCTCGCGCTCGCACGCTTTCGGCCCTCCAGGCCGAAATAAGCAGCCGTGGCGACCGGCCTTTTCCCCAGGCGCGCCTGACCTTGACCGGCGAGTGGGAGAAAATGGCCCTGGACGGCGCGCCGTTCGCCGAAATCGAGCTGAAATTGGCCCAAGGCCTGGCCGCAGCGCGCGGACGCGACGGGGCCGCCGGACGCGCTTTGACCGGCCCGCATCGGGGCGATCTGGCCATCTTCCACGTCGAGAAGGACCGTCCGGCGGCGGAATGCTCGACCGGGGAGCAGAAAGCCCTGATTTTGAACCTCGTTCTGGCCCAGGCGGCGCGACTTTCGCGTGCGGAATCCGCGCCGAATCCTGTAATATTGCTCGACGAAGTCGCCGCGCATCTCGATCTTACGAGACGAGCCGCATTGGCCGACGAACTCACGGCGCTCAAGCTCCAGGCCTTCCTCACCGGCACGGACGAGTCGCTGTTCGACCATCTCAAGGGTCGAGCGCTAGGCGTTCGCGTGTGCGACGCTGGCCTCACCCCCCAATAGGCCTGGCCCCGTTGGCCCTGGAAGACGAATGACCGAGAACACCGAAGACCAAGTTCCCGAAGTGTCGCCCGAAATGACCACCGAGGAAGCCGCCGCCCAGTACGGCGCGGACTCGATCAAGGTGCTGAAGGGCCTGGACGCCGTCCGCAAGCGTCCCGGCATGTACATCGGCGACACCGACGACGGCTCTGGCCTGCACCACATGGTCTATGAGGTGGTCGACAACGCCATCGACGAGGCCCTGGCCGGTCACGCCACCAAGGTCCAGGTGATCCTGAACGCCGACGGTTCGGTGACGGTCACCGACGACGGCCGCGGCATCCCGACCGATATTCACGAGGGCGAAGGCGTCTCGGCGGCCGAGGTCATCATGACCCAGCTGCACGCGGGCGGTAAGTTCGACCAGAACAGCTATAAGGTTTCGGGCGGCCTGCACGGTGTGGGCGTCTCGGTCGTCAACGCCTTGTCGGACTGGCTGGAACTCAAGATCCACCGCGGCGGCAAGGCTCACCAGATGCGCTTCGAGCGCGGCGACGCAGTGACCTCGCTGAAGGTGACGGGCGACTCGCCGGTGCGCGAGGACGGCCCCAAGGCCGGCGAGACCCTGTCGGGCACGGAAGTGACCTTCTTCCCGTCGCGATCCACCTTCGCGTTCATCGAATTCGACCGGAAGACGCTGGAGCATCGCCTGCGCGAGCTGGCGTTCCTGAACTCGGGCGTGACGATCTGGTTTAGGGATCTTCGCGACGCCGAGCCGTGGGAAGAAAAGCTGCATTACGACGGGGGCATCGAGGCCTTCGTCCGCCACCTGGACAAGGTCAAGACCCCGCTTCTGAAGACCCCGATCGTGGTGCGCGGCGTCAAGGACAAGGTCGAGGTCGACCTCGCCATGTGGTGGAACGACAGCTACCACGAGCAGATGCTGTGCTTCACCAACAACATCCCACAGCGGGATGGCGGCACGCACCTTTCGGCCTTCCGGGGCGCTCTGACCCGGATCATCACCGGCTACGCCGAGAGCTCGGGCATCACCAAGAAGGAAAAGGTCAGCGTCGGCGGCGAAGACGCCCGCGAAGGCCTGACCTGCGTGTTGTCGGTCAAGGTTCCGGATCCCAAGTTCAGCTCGCAGACCAAGGACAAGCTGGTCTCGTCCGAAGTGCGCCCGGCCGTTGAAGGCCTTGTGCAGGAAGGCCTTGCGACCTGGTTCGAGGAGCACCCGAACGAGGCCAGGCAGATCGTCAGCAAGATCGCCGAGGCCGCCGCGGCCCGCGAAGCCGCCCGCAAGGCGCGCGAACTGACCCGCCGCAAGAGCGCGCTCGACATCACCTCGTTGCCCGGCAAGCTGGCCGACTGCTCCGAGCGGGATCCGGCCAAGTCCGAGATCTTCATCGTCGAGGGCGACAGCGCCGGCGGCTCGGCCAAGCAGGCCCGCAATCGCGACAACCAGGCCGTCCTGCCGCTGCGCGGCAAGATCCTGAACGTCGAGCGGGCGCGCTTCGACAAGATGCTGTCGTCCGACCAGATCGGCACGCTGATCACGGCCCTGGGGGCCGGCATCGGCCGCGATGACTTCAACGCCGACAAGGTGCGCTACCACAAGATCGTGCTGATGACCGACGCCGACGTCGACGGCGCCCACATCCGCACCCTGCTGCTGACCTTCTTCTACCGGCAGATGCCCGAGCTGATCGAGCGCGGCTACATCTACATCGCCCAGCCGCCGCTCTACAAAGCCGCCAAGGGCAAGTCCTCGCGCTACCTGAAGGACGACAGCGAGATGGACGCCTTCCTGATCGACGAGGGCGTCGAAGGGGCCGAACTGGACCTGCCGTCGGGCGAGCGTCGCACCGGCCATGACTTGCTGGCGCTGGTGCAGCTTTGCCGGCAAGCCAAGGGCAATATCGACCGCCTGGCCGCTCGCGCCCCGTCCTTCGCCGTCGAGCAGTCGGCCCTGGCCGGTCTGCTGGGCGACACGCCCGACATCGCCGCCGCGGCCGCCCGTTTGGACCTTTATGCCGAGGAAGGCGACGGCCCGTGGACCGGCGAGCGCGGCGACACGGCCTATGTGTTCAAGCGCGTCCGCCGCGGCGTCACCGAAAGCGTGGTGCTGGACGACGGCCTGCTGCACGCCGCCGACGCCCGCCGTCTGGCCGAACGGGCAGGGGCCCTCGCCGAGATCTTCTCGGGGAGAGCCGTGTTCCGCCGCAAGGACAAGTCGACCACGGTGCGGGGCCCGATGGACCTGGTCGCCGCGGTGATGGACGCGGGCCGCAAGGGCCTGACGATCCAGCGCTACAAGGGCCTGGGCGAGATGAACCCCGACCAGCTGTGGGAGACCACGCTGGACGTCGAGGCTCGCACCCTGCTGCAGGTCCGGGTGAATCACGCCGACGACGCCGACGAGATGTTCAGTCGCCTGATGGGCGATCTGGTCGAACCGCGCCGCGAATTCATCCAGGAAAACGCCCTCGACGCCGAAGTCGACGTCTAGCGTCACGCCCAAAACGCCCGCTTCTTGAGCGCCGGGCGCCCTTTTCGAGGGCGTTCCGGCGCTTTTTTGTTGCGAGAGGCCCTCGCGCCTTGGGGTGTGACATCGCGTGTCGTCGCGCGGTGATGACACGGGCGTCATCGTGTGGCGCTAGAGCCGATTCGCTCGAATGTCTTGCGTGGGGGCGCGTCAGGGATGGAGCAGGACACAAGTCTTCGTCCGGAACGAATTCTCGACCTGTCGGAACGACTCTCCAGCGTGGCGGGCGAGAAGATCGGCGAGATCGCCAGGGTCAACCGCGCGGCCAAGATGCTGGCCATCAACGCCCTGATCGTGGCGGCCCGGGCTGGCGAGGCCGGCAAGGGCTTCGCCATCGTCGCCGAAGAGTTCAAGAAGATTTCCACGGAAATCGACGCCGTGGCCGCCGCCCTGGACAGCCAGGTGCGGGCCGACCTCGATGAGCTGTCCGCGATCGGCGGGGCGATCCTCGGCCATATGCGCGGTCAGCGCTTGGCCGACCTGGCCCTGAATGCCATCGAGATCGTCGACCGCAATCTCTACGAACGCACCTGCGACGTCCGCTGGTGGGCCACTGACTCCGCCGTGGTGGCCTGTCTCGCCGACGCCGATACGGCCGCCCGGCGATACGCCAGCGAGCGCCTGGGTGTGATCCTCGACGCCTATACGGTCTATCTCGATCTCTGGATCTGCGACGCCAAGGGGCGTGTGATCGCCAATGGTCGGCCGGGCCGCTATCCAAACGTCGTCGGCCAGTCGGTCGGACAGACGCGCTGGTTCCAGGACGGGCTGCGCACGGCCACCGGCGATGACTTCGTGGCCTGTGACATCGAGCGGTGCCACGCCTTGGGCGACGCCCCGGTCGCCACCTACGCCACGGCCATCCGCGCCGGCGGCCAAGCCAAGGGCGAGGCGTTGGGCGTGCTGGGCGTGCATTTCGACTGGCGGCCCCAAGCCCAGGCGGTGGTCGACGGCGTGCGCCTGACCAGCGAGGAGCGCGAACGCTCGCGCGTGATGCTCCTGGATCAGAGAGGGCGCGTCCTGGCCTCTTCGGACAATCAGGGTGTTCTTAGCGAAGTCTTCCCGCTGGACGTCTCTGCTGGGCCGATGGGAAGTTACGCCGACGGCGAGATCACCGTGGGTTACGCCTTGACCCCCGGTTACGAGACCTACACGGGCCTTGGTTGGTATGGATGTCTCGTTCAGCGCCAGCAAATTCCGGCGAGGACTTCCGCCGCGGCCTAGTCTTAACCAAACCTAGTGCGGATTATTCGAACTATTTCATCGCCTAAAAGGCGAAATCGATCAGATTCGCGGCATTTACCAAGGATTCTGCGCGAGCAGCGTTGCCTTACCGGGCCGTACATGGTTTTTTAGGCCTAACCAAACCGCCGATAACATCTCTGTGTATCTGCCATGGCGGGGCAAACGCGTCACATTCCTAGTCTAAACGCCGGTTTACGTACTCTTACCCGCGAGAGTTGCACGCAATGTGTGTTCTTCGGGGAACGGTGTCGCCGAGAAATCGACGAAAAAGCGCATTCCGGGCTAGAGCATTCGTTTACGTTGTCCTAAAGGGACGCCGTTCAATTGGAGGGAGCAGTCATGGCTTCTAATCGCTTCCGCGCTATCGCCATTAGCTTGGCCGTTGCGCTCGCGCCTATCGGCGCTGGCCACGTCTGGGCTCAAACGCCGCCCGCTCCGACCGCCGTGTCGCTGCAGGCCACCATCCAGGCTGCTGCTCAATCGGCCGCCGCTCAGCCGGGCTTCGCCAAGCTGTCGGCCTCGGCTAAGCTGGCCGCCATTCAGGCGGCCGTGTCCAACGCCCTGGCGGCCAGCGGCGCTTCGCCGACGGTGATCGCCGCGGCTCTGGTCCAAGCCGTCCAAGCCGGTTCGATCAGCGCCGGCGTGGCCATCCAGGTCGCCGCCGCGGTGGCTCCTGAAATGGCTCAACAAGTGGCCTCGGCTCCGGCCGTCGTCCAACAGCTGGCCGCCACCGGCCAGTCGGCCACCATCACCGCCTCGACGGACGCCGGTGGCGCCCCGAGCGTGCTGGTCAGCCTGCAAGGTGTCTCCTCGACCTCGACCGGCGACGCCGGCGCGGGCGTCGGCGGCGGCGCGACGACCACTGTTACTCCGGCTCCGTTCGATCCGTGCGCCGGCGTGATCGCCGCTTACTGCGGCAGCTAAACGAATAAACCTCGGGGCGGACTGGCGTGTCACGACATGCGCCGGCCGCCACCTACTGGTGGGGATAAGATATGCGAATTCTAACGTGCTCGGCCGTTGCGGCCTGTATTGCGTTGACCGCGCCACAGATTGCTCAGGCGCAAGATCTCGGTTCCAACTTCGCGCGCGACAAGAACGTCTCCGTTCGTCAGCGCCCGCGCCCGGATTACGAGGCGACCGGCCAGAAGGCTGGCGGCTTCACGGTGTATCCGCGCGTGACCGTCGATCTCGAGCATAACGACAACATCTACGCCGTCGCGACGGGCAAGACCGACGACAACATCTGGCGCGTGAAGCCCGAGCTGGCCGTTCGTTCGGATTGGTCGCGCCACGCCCTCGGCTTCTTCGCCGGCGGCAACGTCATCCGCTATGCCGACAACGATACGGAAAACGCGGAAGAGTATACGCTGTCGGCCAACGGCCGGATCGATATCGAGCGCGGCTCGAACATCACCGGTTCGGTTCAAACCCAGCACCTCATTGAACCGCGTACGGCGACGACCTCTCCGGCGGCCGCTGGCAAGCCGGTGGAATATGACCTGAACCAAGGTTCGGTCGCGCTGACGAAGGAATTCAACCGTCTGCGTCTCGTCGGTCGCCTGGATGACAAGGATTACAACTACGACGACGTCCGCAACATCGCGGGCACCGGCGTCGTTGACCAGGACTTCCGCGACCGCAACGAATTCACGTATGGCGGCAAGGCCGAGTACGCGGTCAGCCCTGACACCGCCCTTTACCTGGCGGCCACGGGCAACAAGAAGAGCTACGACGCCAACGTCGCGACCCAGAATCGCGACTCGGACGGCTATGTCGTCGGCGTCGGCGCCAACTTCGACGTCTCGGAGTTGGTCCGCGGCGACATCCAAGTCGGCTACATGAAGCAGTCGTACGACAACGTCCTGTTCAAGGACATCAGCGGCTTCAACGCCGCGGGTCGTGTCGAGTGGTTCCCGACCCAGCTGACGACGGTCGGTCTGAACGGTTCGCGCACGATCGAGGAAGCGACGGCGGCGGGCTCGCAAGGCTACATTGCCAACAACATCGGCGCGTCGATCGACCACGAGCTGATGCGCAACGTCCTGGTGTCCGCCGCTTACAGCCACGGCAAGGACAACTACAAGGGCGTCGATCGTGACGATAAGCGCGATAACTTCTCGGCGACCGCGACCTACCTGCTGAACCGTCGCGTGGGTCTGTTCCTGACCTACAACTACCTGAAGCAGGACTCGTCGGGGGCGGCCAAGGGCGCCTCGTTCAAGGACAACAAGCTGATCGCCTCTGTGGCGCTGCAATTCTAAAAAAGTCCGCGGACTCTAAAACGTCCACGAAACGGCAAGGTTTGCCGATTACTGAGAGTAGTTATGGACGGCTCCGGTTTTGAAACTTCGAACGCTCCGGTGAATGACACCGGAGCGTTGTCTTTTGACCTGAACATCGTGATCGCGACGTTCAGGCGACGCTTTCGGCTTTTCGCGGCGGTAGCGGTGGTGGTGTTCGCGGCGGTGGTGCTCTTCACCCTGCAGCAGACGCCAAAATACACGGCTATGGCGCAGGTGATGCTGGACGTCCGCAAGGAACAGGTCACCGACATGAGCGCGGTGCTTTCGGGGTTGCCGGCGGATTCGTCCGTCGTCGACACCGAGGTCGAGGTGCTCAAGTCGCGGTCCCTGGCCAGCCGAGTCGTCAAGGAGCTGAAGCTCGAACAGGATCCTTACTTCAATCCTTACTTGACGGGGGCGCGCGGCCCGACGGCCTGGCTGTTCTCGCTGAAGAAGGCCGCGACGCCGACGGCGACCAACGACCCCGTCGAGCTGCAGCGCCGGCGCGAGCGGATTGTCGACAACCTGCTGGGCGGCCTGAAGGTTCGCCGCGCGGGCCTGACCTATCTGATCTCGATCGACTACACTCACGTCGATCCCAGGCGCGCCTCGGAGCTGGCGAACGCCTTCGCCAACCTGTACCTGACCGAGCAGCTCGAAGCGAAGTTCGACGCAACCCGGAAGGCCAATGAATGGCTGGACACCCGTGTTGGCGAACTGCGCGACCAGGTTCAGCAGGCTGACGCCGCGGTCCAGCAGTACAAGATCGCCAACAACCTGCTTAGCGTCGAAGGCGCGACTCTGACCGAGCAGGAAATCTCGGGCTTGAACCAGCAACTGGCCCTCAGCCGCGCCTCTCAGGCTGAAACCGACGCTCGCCTCAACATCGCTCGCCAACAGCTGGCGCGCGGCAGCACCGGCGAAGACGTCGGCGAGTCGCTGAATTCGCCCGTCGTCCAGCAGCTGCGTAAGCAACGCTCCGAGAAGAGCGCCCAGGTCGCCGATCTCAGCGGTCGCTATGGCGATCGTCACCCGGAACTTCTGAAGGCCAAGCGCGAGCTGGCCGACATCGACACCCAGATCCAGGCCGAAATCCGCCGCATCATCTCCAACCTCGAGGCTCAAGCCCAGGTGGCGCGCCAGCGCACCGGCTCGGTGGCGTCCAGCGTCTCGGCCTCCAAAGGCACCCTGGCCGGCAACAACCGGGCCAGCATCGGCCTGTCCGAGCTCGAGCGTAAGGCTCAGTCGGTGAAGACCCTGTACGAATCCCTGCTGGCCCGCTTCAAGCAGACCACGACCTCGGACGGCATCGAACAGGCGGACGCCCGGGTGGTGTCGCCGGCCAAGATCCCGACCGGTCCGAGCTATCCCAAACCGTCGCTGAACATGGCTCTCGGCCTGGTGTTGGCCCTGGGCGCGGGCGTGGCCGCGATCGTGCTCGCTGAGATCCTGATGGCCGGCCTGTTCACTGAGGACGAAGTCGAGCGTCGTCTGGGCCTGCCTTATCTGGGCGCGGTGCCCAGTCTGGGCACCACGGTAGACGACGCCAAGGTCCTGAAGGGCCTGTCGCCGCCGGACTATCTGCTGGCCAAGCCGCTCTCCAGCTTCGCGGAAAGCCTACGTAAGCTGCGCGCCTCGATCCTGTTCTCCAAGGTCGGTGAGCCGGTGAAGGTCATTGCGGTCACCTCGTCCCTGCCGGGCGAAGGCAAGACCACGACCACCTTCTCGCTGGCCCGCACCCTGGCGACCTCGGGAGCCAAGGTTATCGTCGTCGACTGCGACCTGCGCCAGAGCGCCATCAGCCAATTCCTGAAGGAGCCGGCGCCCGTCGGTCTGCTGGAAGTGCTGAACGGTGTCTGCACCCTGGATCAGGCTCTGATCGACGACGAAAGCGGTGCGCATATCCTGCCGTTGGCGAAGACGGCCTATACGCCGCGCGACGTGCTCGGCTCCTCGGCCATGCACCGCCTGCTGGCTGAATTGCGTAACCGCTACGAGATCGTGCTGCTGGACACCGCGCCTCTGCTGGCCATCGCCGACACCCGCATCCTGGCGCCACACGCCGACGCCGTGGTCATGCTGGTTCGCTGGAAGAAGACGCCGGTGAAGGCCGTGCAGTCGGCCCTGACCTTGCTGCAAGGCACGCGTGCGTTCATCGCCGGCGTCGCCCTGACCCAGATGGATCTCAAGGCCCAGTCCCGCTACGGCTACGGCGACTCCTATTATTACTACGCCAACTATCGAAAGTACTATGCGGACTAGGACGCGAACGGGCGGGGGCGCGCCGTCGCCCGGAGCGGCCAAGACTCGACAACTGCAAGTTTCGGAGGGCGTCGCGATCGGCGCCCTCGTTACTTTGGTCGTCGCTGAAATCATTGCCTTCGGGGCCAGCGACGTGGCGGTCGCCGCCGTGTTCGGCGCCCTGCAAGCGGCGCTTCTGCTCGGGCTGCTGGCCTTCTGCGGCTGGGCCCGCAAGGTTCCCGGCGTCCTGACTTCGCCTTGGCCGGGCCTGCTCTTCGTCGCCCTGCTGATCGCCGTGGCCTGGAGCCTGACGCCGTTCGGTCCTGGCGGCGCCCATCCCGTCTGGCGCTATCTCAGTCCCGAGGGCGGCGCGATCACCGTCGACCGGTCTTCGGTCCTACTCAACATCCTGCGCCTTGTTGGCTTGGCCTGCCTGTTCTTGACCAGCCAGATCGTCGGCGCGTCCGAAACCCGTCGTCGCGCCCTGGTCTGGTTCCTGGTGCTGGCCCTCGGCGTGTTCGCCGCCGTCGCGATCGTCGACCATGTCAGCCTTCGCGCCGGCCACCGTCTGACGGCGACCTTGCTCAGCCCGAATACCGCCGCCAGTCTGATGGGCGTCGGCGTGGTGTTCGCGGTGATGTTCTTCTCTCAGGCGATCCAGCGAGCAGGCGGTTCGCTGCGCCTGGACAAGCTGGGGCTGGACGCCAGCCTGAGCCTGGTCGCCGCCGCCGTCTTCGCGGTCGCCCTGGCCATGACCGCCTCGCGCGGCGGGATCTTCTCAACCGTCGTCGGCCTGGCGATTCTGCTGACCTGGCAGGTGATCGCCCAGGGTCGCAAGGTGAAGGCCGTCGCCATCATCGGCGGCGCGGCGGCCGTACTGGTCATTGTCGGCGTGGCCATGCGCAGCGCGGAGCTGACGGCCGCACGCTTCGAAAATCTCGAAGGCGACGTGGCTGGCCGTAAGGCGATCTTCGACGTCCATTGGGAGGCCTTCAAGTCCTCGCCCTGGTTCGGCTTCGGTCTTGGCTCGTTCCCGATCGTCAACCAGCTGATCACCACCACCGAGAACCTGGCGGTGCTGTTCAACGTGCGCGCCACCCACAGCCTCTATCTCCAATGGCTGGAGGAGGGCGGAATCGTCGGTGGCGTCTTCATGCTCGCCTGGCTGTTGGTCGCGCTTTGGCGCGCCGGCGTCGACGCGGTCAAGCCTGGCATGGGCGGGGCCCTGGCCAGGGCGACGATCGCGGCGACGGTCGTCGTGCTGCTGCATGGGCTTTCCGACTTCGCCGTTCAGGTTCCGGCCCTGCAGGCGCTGTTCGCCATCGGGCTTGGCGCGATGACCGCAACCGCCGCGCCGCCGCGTCGAGGTCGCAAGACCGCGACGCCTTGGGGCACAATCGCCTTCGCCGGCGTCACCCTGACAGTCTCGGTCTTGGTCGCCATACCGTTGGTCGCCTCGCGCTTTGGCGGTGATCTGTCGGCCATGCCGACCGCCTCGGCCGAAGTGCTAGCAACCAGCATAGAGGCTGGCCTGAATGACAGCGCCGCCACGCCTGCCGCCAAGGCGCGCTTAGAGGCGCTGAGCCGTCGGGAAGTGGCCATGCGGCCCGGCTCCGGCGGCGCGTGGCTGCGCAAGGCCGCGATCGGCTTCCAGCGCGGCGACGTCTCGTCGGCCAATGCCGCCCTCGAGCATTCCCTGGCCGTTGCGCCCTTGCAGACGAGTCTGTTCATGAGCCGTACGAAACTGGCCTATGAGAACTGGCCGTCGCTGACCCAGACCGCGCGGCAGCAGATCATGTACCAGGCGCGTGTCGAGTTCGGTCGCCCGAACGGTGAGGGCCGGCTTAAGGCGCTGGCTAACAGCATCGGCAACCCGTCAGGCCGGATCGGTCTAGCGTTCCTGATCGTCGCCGAGCGCGCGGCGCAGGCCCAAGCCCAGGCCTTGACCAAGGTCCAGCCTCAGTAGGCGTTTTCGGCGATCAGCAGGCTGGGAATGGTCAGGAGGACGATCTTGGCGTCCTTCAGGATCGACCAGGTCTGGATGTAGTCGATGTCGGCCTCGACCCGCCGGCGCATCGCCTCGACCGTGTCGGTCCCGCCCCGCAGGCCCTTGACCTGGGCCCAGCCTGTCAGGCCCGGGCGGGCCTGGTAGCGCACATAGTATTCGGGGATCTGCATCCCGTAATAGTCGTCGTGCGCGGCGGCATGCGGGCGGGGGCCGACCAAGGACATGTCCCCGCGCAGCACGTTCAGCAGCTGCGGCAGTTCGTCGATGCTGGTGGCGCGCAGGATACGGCCGATCCGGGTGATCCGATTGTCGCCGCGCTGAGCCTGGACAAGGTCTGGGCCGTCCTCGCGGCAGTGCATGGTGCGGAGCTTCAGAATCTGGAACCGGACGCCGCCGAGGCCTCCACGCGTCTGCCGAAACAGGGCTGGACCGGGCGATTCCAGTTTGATCAGCAGGGCCGCCAGCAGAAGCAGCGGCGCGAACAGCACCAAGAGCAGGGCGGAGGCCGCTATATCCAGGCCGCGTTTGCGTAAGTCGATCGCAACCGCCGGAAGCGGGCTCCGCAATCCTGGCGCGAGAAGTTCGGTATACGATCCCCCGTCCACCAGATGACCCTCTAACTTCCCACCACGCCGCGGACTGGTTCCCAGTTCCGACCGGCGTAGGTTAGCGCAAATGACCCACAGCGTCGCGGGGAAAAATCCAGACCCCTCACGCTTATGCTTAATGTCTAATACACTCTGTTTATTCAGGCGTCCTTATTTGTAGTGACGTTACATCCGTCAGCATCAGGAGTGCTGATCGATGATCGACGCCAAAATGACCTTCGCCCAAGTTGATGTCGCGCCCGCCAAGCGCGTCAAGCGCATGGCGCCGCTGCTGGGACTGGGTCTCGGCGCTGTCGTCTCGATGGGCCTGTGGGCGGTCCTGGCCGCGACGGTCACGCGCATCTTCTAAGCAAGGCGGTCGCCGACCGGCGCCGTCCTCCTCAAGTTCCACGACCTTCGCGCCCGCTCCCCTCAAGGAGCGGGCGCGAACGTGTTCGTGGTCCACCGATCATGATCTCGATCAACGAAAAAGCCCCGGACCGTGAGGTCCGGGGCTTTTTGCCGTTGGGTGGGTCGCCCGACTAGGCGGCGGCGCTGGTCCACAGGGCGGTGCCCGGCACTTGGCGTTCAACCCAGCGGTAGTTCAGGTCTTCCCAGGGCGTGGCCCAGGGGGTCAGGTTGTCCAGCACCCAATCGCCGCTCTTCAGCGAGATCATCAGCACCGCGTGGCCCTCACCCCGGGCGGTGACCGCCACCGCCAGCGACAGGGCGCTTTCCGGCACGCCGGCGGCGACCAGCTGGCGGCGCTTCTCCAGGGCATAGTCCTCGCAGTCGCCATAGAGTTTGCCGTCGACCAGGCGCGGCAGCGCCCAGTATTCGGGCTGGCCGTAGAGGTCCAGGTCACTGGCCTTCTTCACATCGCGGTTGACCGACTGGTTGACCAGGTTGAGCAACTTCAGTTGGTCGCGCTCGGCGCGGGTGGTCCAGGCCAGAACGCTCGGCGAGGGCGGAGCGAAGGCTTCGGCGGTCGCGACGGCGACCGAGGGCGTGACAGGGGCGGTCTCGACGATTTCGCCGGCCGGCACGAAGTCCTCGACCGCCGCGATCGTCCAGGCTTCGACGGTCGCGACCGAGATCAGGTGGGCGTCGTCTTCGGCCGGGGCGGCGGACGTCGTCTCGAAGCGGTGCTGCGGGGGCGCGCCCACCGACGAGGTCGGGACGAAGCTCGCCTGAACGCCCAGGCCCAGCAGGGCTAGTTGGCTGTTGGGAAGGCCGCAGGTCACGGTGTCGCGGCGGCACAGCGCGGAGAACCCGGCCGGGGCGCCGACGCCCTCGCCCCGCGGCATGAACGGCATCGTACCGGCCTGGGCGCTGGCGCCGGCCATCATCGCCGCAGCGCTGATCAGCCCGATAACAATGTTGCGCGTGTTGAACATACCGACCCCGCTGTGTTCGTTGGGTCAGTATTCATTCGGGCCGCCAATTAGAGCTGAATTTAGATGGTTTAATCCAAATGTTCGACTGTGGTAACTTTGAAATTAACTACAATTAAACCCGAATTTACTTGGTAAATTGTGAGAAAAGGATCGTACTAAATTATAGGTAAATGCTATTGGTGGCCGTTGAACCCGGCAGCAGGCTGGGGCAAAATCAGCAAAACTGGTTCCCGGCGCTCCGTCGCCATCCTTGCGAGTGTGATGTTCAAGTCCCTGTTCCGTTCCAAGCAACAGTCCCGCCGCCCGTCGTCCACGGACAGCCGTGTGGTTTACGCGGTGGGCGACATCCATGGGCGGCTGGACCTGCTGGACGGGTTGATCGAGCGCATGACCGAGGACTACAGCGCTATGGGCCGCCAGGACCCGCCGGTGCTGGTCATGCTGGGCGACTATGTCGATCGCGGCCCCCAGTCGTCGGCGGTGATCGACCGTCTGATCGCTCTGAAGGGCCAGGCCGCCGACGGGCGTTTCGAGTTCCGCGCCCTGATGGGCAATCACGAGGAAACGCTGCTGCATTTCCTGGACGATCCAATGGCGGGGCCTTCGTGGGTCGAGTAYGGCGGCGGCGAGACCATGGCCTCGTACGGCGTCCAGCGTCCGGTGGGGCGCGCCGAGCCGGAGGTCTGGGAACAGACCCGTCAGGCCTTCCGGGCGGCCTTCCCGCCGGCTCATGAAACCTTCTTGCGCCAGCTGGAGCTGATGGTCGTCTATGGCGACTACGTGTTCGTCCACGCCGGGGTGAAGCCTGGACTGCCGCTGGAGCGTCAGGTGGCGGCCGACCTGCTGTGGATCCGCAACGAGTTCCTCGACAACCCCCACGGCCTCAAGGCCACTGTGGTTCACGGCCATACGCCGGTGGAGGAGGCGTTTGTCGGGCGTCAACGGATCAACGTCGATACGGGCGCCTACGCGACCGGCGTCCTGACCGCCATAAGACTTGATGGCGGTGAACCGAAGATCATTCAGTTCAGTAAAGCGCGCGGCGCCTGAGTCTTCGCCTTGTTCATCTCGTGGTCACGTGCGATGTGGCATTTCATTCTCCAGGTTCGACAAGTCTCAAAGGTGAGAAGCTTCGCCATGATCGGTGTTTCGAAACTCTCGCGCGTCCTTTCGATGCTGGCGCTCGCCGTCTGCATGACGGTTGGCGCCCTGAGTGGGCCGGCTTACGCCCAGCAGGCGGCGATCGGCGACACGCCCGTGACCGCCACGGCTCAATCCATGGATTATCTGCTCGGTACGGGCGACAAGGTCCGGGTCACGGTGTACGGCGAACCCTCGTTGTCCGGCGAGTTCTTCGTCACCGGCAGCGGTCTGATGTCCCTGCCGCTGATCGGTGAGATCAAGGCGGGCGGCATGACCGTCGGCCAGTTCCAGCAGGCCGTGCAGAGGGCGCTCAGCGACGGTTACCTGAAGGAGCCGCGCGTCAGCGCCGAGGTGCTGACCTTCCGCCCGTTCTACATCCTGGGCGAGGTCGAGAAGCCTGGCACCTATCCCTACACGTCCGGCCTGACGGTCCAGAACGCCGTGGCCACGGCCGGCGGCTTCACCTATCGCGCCGACAAGAAGAACGTCTTCATCAAGCGCAACGGCCAGACGTCCGAGGTGAAGAGTGAGCTGACGCCGTCCATCCAGGTGGCGCCGGGCGACACGATCCGGATCGGTGAACGCTTCTTCTGATCGTCGCCGGATAGGCGACGGGAAGACAGACCAAAAAAGAAGCCCGGCGGGATGACCGCCGGGCTTTTGTCGTTCCGGCGCGGAGAAACGCTATTTCCACGTCAAGGCGCCGAGCGCGGACCTAGGATCACGGCTCGCGGGATCGCTATGTCGAGGACTTAACGCTCTTTTCAACCCGGCGTGACCCAATGCGACTCCGGAAGTCGCGGACTTTTCATGTCGCAGTCAGAGCTTGTTCCCGAGAGCGTGCAGGGCGCGTCGCATCCCGCGCCAGGTCGGACGCTCGGGGCCTATGGCTATCTGGACCTCCTCGAAGCCAACCAGGACAGCGCCTGGATCCTGCGCATCGACGGCGTCGTCGAACACGCCAACCAGAAGGCGCGGACCTTGTTCGCCGTTCTGGGCGCGGTCGCCGACTGGCGCGGCCTGTGGCCCGAGGACAGCCGCTTCTCGCTGGACCGATCCTTCAATCTCGCCGCCGGCGGCGCGGTGGCGCGCTTCCGGGCTTTCCTGGGCGGGGCGGCCAAAAGCCGAGCCTATTTCGACACGACCATCGCGCCGATCCGCGACGCCGAGGGACGGATCGTCAGGCTTCTGGCGACCGCCCGCGACGTGACCGAGGAGGTCGAGACCCAAGGTTTCCTGGGCACCGTCCTGCAGCTTCTGCCGCTGCCCCTGACGGTGAAGAATGTCGAGGACCGCCGCTACGTCCTGATCAACCGAGCGGCCGAGGACGCGCTGGACCTGGTGGCCGACGACGCGATCGGCAAGACGACGGCCCAGGTGCTGGATCCGGAACGCGCCGAGCGGGCGCACGCCGTCGAGACTGAGGTTCTGCGCAGCGGCGAGATGCAGGTGCTCGAGGAAGAGTTCAATGTTTCGGGTCAGGCTCCACGCCAGCTGCTGATCAAGACCCTGGCCACCTATGACGACATCGGGGCGCGCCACCTGATCACCCTGGGCGAGGACGTTACCGCGCGAAACGCCGCCGCCGCCGCCCTGCGCGCCGCCCTGGACCAGGCCGAGCAGGCCAGCCAGGCCAAGAGCGCCTTCCTGGCGAACATGAGCCACGAGATTCGTACGCCGCTGAACGGCATCATCGCCGGCGCCGACCTGTTGTCGAAGACCTGCCCCGATCCGCGGGCCCGTGAACTGGTCGACATCATCGCTGCATCCGGCCAGAGCCTGGAGCGCCTGCTGTCCGACGTCCTCGACCTGGTGCGTGTCGAGGCTGGCCAGATGATGATCGAGAGCGCGCCGTTCCCGCTGGGAGACATGGCCAGATCAGTCGCCGCGCTCTGCGCCCTGCGCGCCGACGAGAAGGGCGTGCGCCTGAACATCACGGTGTCGGCGGCCGCCGATCGGACGGTGGCGGGGGACAGCGCCCGCCTGCGTCAGGTCCTGACCAATCTGCTCAGTAACGCTGTAAAGTTCACCGATCACGGTGAGATCGTCCTGACCGTGGCCTTGGACGCCAAAGACCGCACGCGGTTCGAGGTGACCGACACCGGCATCGGCTTCGACTCGGCGATGAAGGCGCGGATCTACGAGCGTTTCCAGCAGGCCGACGCCTCGTTCACGCGCCGATTTGGTGGGACGGGCCTGGGCCTGGCGATTTCGCGCGAGCTGGTCGGGCTGATGGGGGGCGAACTCTTCTGTGACAGCACGCCCGAGGTGGGCTCGACCTTCTGGTTCGCCCTGCCGCTAGAGGCCTGCGCCGAGGCGCCGGTCCATGACCAGGAGGCCACCGGGGCGCCGTCGGGCGCGCCGCGCGTGCTGGTCGCCGACGACCATCCGACCAATCGCAAGGTCGTGGAGCTGATGCTGGCCGACGTCGCCGATATCGTCACGGTCGAGAACGGGCTGGAGGCGGTCGAGATGTACGGCCTGATCATGCCCGACCTGATCCTGATGGACATGCAGATGCCCGTGATGGACGGCCTCGAGGCGGTGCGGCGGATCCGTGCGGCGGAGGCGGCGAGCGGCGCATCGCGCGTTCCGATCATCATGCTGACCGCCAACGCCCGCCCCGAGCATGTGTGCGCCAGCCGCGAGGCGGGGGCCGACCTTCACCTGCAGAAGCCGATCACCAGCGCCGCCCTGTTCGCGGCGATCAGCGAGGCCATGGAGTTGCACGCCGACATCGGCCAAGACGCGGTCAGCGCCTGACGCGCGCAGAAACCGGCGCGATCTTTACCCGACCTTCGCTTATCTGCGCGATAGTCCACCTCCAGAAAAACAGTCGGCGAATTCATGGGCTTGGCAATCTCAGCGACGGTATCGGACGCGATGGTCTCGCCCGGTGAAGGGGCGCGGATCGCCGCCCGCCTGGAATCGGCGCGTCAGGTCGTCGAAGGCCGCTTCCTGGAGGCGGGCGACGTCTTGTCGCGGGCGGTCGAAGGCGTCGGCGCCCTGATCGCCGGCCTCGACAGCATGCGCGGCAATCTTGACGCCGACACGGTGACCTCCACCACCGCCGACCTCGCCCGTGCGGCCGAGTCGCTGAAGTCATTGCCCGACAGCTTGGACGAACGCCGGGGCCGGGTGGCCGAGCTGGTCAAGTTCGGCGATCGCCTGGGCGCTTGCATCGAGGAGATGCGCCAGCACCTGGCCTATCTCCGGGTCTTCGCTATCAACATCAAGATCACCTCGGGCGGCATCGCGGCCGCCGGGCCGGAGTTCGCGATCTTCGCCCAGGAGATCTACGACTGCATCGAGATGGGCCGGACCCAGCTCGACGCGTTCAACGCCGAATTGATGGGCCTGGACCACACGCTGCGCGGCGCCCTGAGTCACGAGCACGCGTTGGCCCGGGACTGCGTGGCCCTGCTGCCGGCGGTGCCGGACGCCCTACGGGCCAGCGCCACAGCGATCGCCGCCCACCATGCCAAGATCGTCGAGGTCGCCATGAGCGTCGCGGCCTTGGCGCGCGACGTTCAGAAGAAGGTCGGCGGCGGCCTCGCGGCCCTGCAGATCGGCGACATCACCCGCCAGCGGATCGAGCACGTTCAGGCCGGCTTGCGGTTCCTGGATGAGTCCCAGGAGATTGCCGGCTTGTCGGCCGAGCCCCGCGCCCGCGCCCAGGCCTTCGCCCATCGCCTGCTCGGCGCCCAGCTGACCGCCACGGCCGAGGACTTTCACCGCGAGGTTTCCCGCATCGGCCATAACGTCATTGGCATGGCCGCCGACGCCGCCGAACTGCTGCGCCTGCGCGATTTGGCCTCGGGCCAGTCGCCGGGCCAGGGCGGCGGCGCCGAGACCAATTTCCTACGCGACCTGGAAGGCAATGTCGGGCAGGCGCTAGAGCTGGTCGGCGACATGACCGCCGGCGAACAGGCCGCCGAGAACGTCAGCCGCTCGGCCGCCGTCTCGGCTCGCGAACTGACCGAGCGCATCGCCGGCATCCAGAACATTCGCGCCGACGTGCAGATGATGGCGTTGAACACCACGCTGAAATGCAGCCGCATCGGCGAGACCGGCAAACCGTTGGGCGTCATCGCCATTGAGCTGCGCCAGCACGCCATCCATCTCGAGAAGTCGGCTGGACTGACCACCAGCGCGCTGGAAGGCCTGTTCAACGCCGCCGAGGCCCTGGGCCAGCGAGAAGCGGGCCGCGAGGTCGAGGACGGCAAGGCCGCGGCCGCCGCCACCGTGCTGAGCGGTGCGGTTGCGCGAATTCACAAGGCCGGCGACGGCGTCGAAACCGCCCTGACCGCCGTGGCTCGCCAGGGCGCCGACGTGGTCGATATGCTGCGCCGCGCCGCCGCGCGCTTCGACTTCCACAAGCAGATCGGGTCGGTGCTCGACACCGCCGCCAATGAGCTGCTGGACATGGCCGGCGACGGCGAGATCCGCACCGACGACATCAGCGGCGCCTTGCGCCCACTCGTCGATCGATTGGCCAAGCAGTACACCATGGCCCACGAGCGCGAGGTCCACCGCGCCTTGACCGAAGGTCTCTGTTCGGCGTCTGCGCAAGCGGTCGAGGTCGAGACCGCCGCGGACGACGACCTGCTGTTTTAGCCGCGCTCTCCAAAAAGCCGATCTCCTCGGCTTTCGCTGGGAGGTCGGAAATGGGTGGAACAACCTACCGGCTGGCCGCCCGCAACACTTCCATCGCCAGGTTCTGCAAAGGCGCGATCCGGTCGACGCAGCCCAGCGCGATGGCTTCCTTGGGCATGCCAAACACCACCGAGGTGGCTTCGTCCTGGGCCAGGGTGAAGRCTCCGGCCTGCTTCATCTCGGCCATGCCGCGCGCACCGTCGTCGCCCATACCGGTCATAATCAGGCCCACCGCGTTCGAGCCGGCCGAGCGGGCGGCCGAGCGGAACAGGACATCGACCGAGGGCCGGTGGCGTGAGACCAGCGGGCCATCCTTGACCGAGACGTAGTAGCGGGCGCCGCTGCGCTCCAGCAGGGTGTGCTTGTTGCCGGGCGCGATCAGCACCCGGCCGCGCCGGACGGTGTCGCCGTCCTCGGCTTCCTTGACCTCGACCGCGCACAGGCTGTCCAGCCGCATGGCGAACGAGGCGGTGAACTTCTCGGGCATGTGCTGGACGATGACCATGCCGGGCGAGTCCGGCGGCAGGGCTTCCAGCAGCACCCGCAGCGCCTCGGTGCCCCCCGTAGAGGCGCCGACGCAGATCACGGACTCCGTCGTGCGCGCCATGGCCTTGGCGCCGCCCCCTTTTTGGATTGGCGGCGGCGGCAGCATGGCGTCGGCGGTCAGCTTCTTCTCGGGCTCGTGGCCGAGGGCGGAGAACTGCGGGATCGGGCGCTTCGAGCCGGCGATCTTCGCGCCGGCCGCCGCCTTGACCGCGTCGCAGATGCGGATCTTCGACTCCAGCAGGTGGTCGGCGACCCCGACCTTGGGCTTGAGGATGATGTCGACCGCGCCGGCCTCCAGCGCCTGTAGCAGGGTCTCCGACCCCGCCTCCGTCAGGGACGAGCACATCACCACCGGGATCGGCTTCTGCGCCATCAGCTTACGCAGGAAAGTGATGCCGTCCATGCGCGGCATCTCGACGTCCAGGGTGATGACGTCGGGGATTTCCTCGGCGATGCGCTTGGCGGCCACAAACGGATCCGACGCGACGCCCAGCACCTCGATCTGCGGATCGGACGCCAGGATCGAAGACAGGGTCAGCCGAACCGTCGCGGAATCGTCGATGATCAGAACGCGGATTTTCCTGATCGCGACCATGGGCCCTACCGCTTCTGGAACACGGTGTTGGCGATCTGCACGACCGGCAGGTCGATCCCGACGATCGACTCCGAATGTCCCAGAAGCAGATACCCGCCAGGCGACAGATGGTTGCACAGCCGGGTGAGCACCTTGGCCTGGGTAGGCTTGTCGAAATAGATCAGGATGTTGCGGCAGAAGATGATGTCGAGGTCGGTCTCGATCGGATAGGCGTCGTCCATCAGGTTCAGGCGGGCGAAGGCCAGCTTGCTGCGGAGATGCGGTTTGATCCGCACCTCGTTGCGCGTGGCGTCGCGCGCCCGCATCAGATGGCGCTGACGACGGGCCGTCGAGACGGGCTCGATCATTTGTTCGGAGAAGCGGCCGGCGACCGCCTGGTCCAGCACCTCGGTGCAGATGTCGGTGCACAGGATCGAATAGTCGACGCCGCGCTGCTTTTCGCAGAACTCGTCCAGGACCATGGCGATGGTGTAGGGCTCGGCGCCGGTCGAGCAGGCCGAGCTCCAGATCTTGATCTCGCGCTTGCCTTTCGCCGCCAGGGCGGGGAGCCCCTTGGTCGCCAGGAACTCGAAATGGGCCGGCTCGCGGAAGAATTCGGTCTTGTTGGTGGTGACCGCGTCGATCAGGTGGATGGCTTCGCCGTCGAGGCCGTTCTCCTCGAACAGATAGTGGCAATAGGCGTTGACGTCGTTGATCCGCGTGGCGCGCATGCGGCGGCGCAGGCGGCCTTCCAGCATGGTGCGCTTGTTGGCCGGCATCTTGATGCCGCTGTAGTCCTGGATGAACGTCGAGAGGCGCTGGAAATTCCGGGCGCTGAGCTGCTCGTTTTCGTGCGCCTGCGGGGCGACGGCTTGTCTCGACACGGGCTTCTCCGTTCGCGGCGTCAGACGGCGCGCTGTCTTAATCTTTAGGCCGCTTGGGAGAGTGCGGCGGCGTCCTGGCTGGTCAGCAGGCGCGACAGGTCGAAGATGACCACGAAGCCACTGTTTCCGGACGGCGTTTCGCGCCGGACCACCCCCTGGATGTATTCCGATCGCCAGGGCACGCCGATGTCGGGCGCGGCCTCGATCTGATCGTCCGAGAAGGCGACGACCTCGATCACCCGGTCGGCGACCAGGCCCAGCGACAGCACGCGGTCGCTGAGCGGCACGTCCAGCACCAGGATCCGCGTGGCGCCTGTCGGCGCGACCGGCGGCAGGCCCAGCTTGAGGCGCAGGTCGATAGTCGGCGTACCGCGGCCGCGCACGTCGGTCAGGCCCATCAGGTAGTTGGGGCCTTCGGGGATCGCGAACGGCGCCTGGTAGTCGAGGATCTCGCGCACATGGGCGACCGACACCGCGAAGACCTCGGCGCCGAGGCCCAGCGTGACGAACTGGCGTTCATTGGGGGCGGCCATCAGGCGTATTCCCGGAAATCGGCGTCGTCCGCATCGGGGCCGCCATTGGTCAGGTCCAGGGCGAAGCCTCCGGCGCGAGCCTGCTGGGTGGCGACCGTCTGGCGCGGCTGCGGGGCGGCCGACTTGCGGGCCGTCGTCGGAGCCGACCGCTTGGCGGCCGGGCGCGGTGTCGGGCGGCGCGTAGCGGGCCCGTTGGCGCTGGTGCGGAAATAGGCGATCGAGGTCTGCAGCTCCTCGGCCTGGGCGGCCAGTTCCTCGGAGGTGGCCGACATCTGCTCGGACGCGCTGGCGTTCTGCTGGGTGACCTTGTCCAGCTGCTGGATGGCTTCGTTGATCTGGCTGGCGCCGATGTCCTGCTCGCGGCAGGCGGCGCTGATCTCGGCGACCAGTTCGGCGGTCTTGCGGATGTTGGGGACCAGGCTGGTCAGCATGACGCCAGCCGATTGGGCGGCCTTGACCGTTTCCGAGGACACCGCGCCGATCTCGGTGGCGGCGGTCTGCGACCGCTCGGCCAGCTTGCGGACTTCCGAGGCGACGACGGCGAAGCCGCGACCGTGCTCGCCGGCCCGGGCGGCCTCGACGGCCGCATTCAGGGCCAGCAGATCGGTCTGGCGAGCGATCTCCTGCACGATGGTGATCTTTTCGGCGATTGTCTGCAT
>NZ_JBFUJD010000015.1:0-73318 GCF_056401555.1 Caulobacter sp. P4_E5 | reverse complement strand
GCGCAGCATCGTGACGGAGGGGGCGCTCGGCCGCCCAAGAGACGCCCCCTCCGTCACGCCGCGTATTCGCGGCGCGCCACCTCCCCCGCGATGCGGGTGAGGAGGATACGGCGAGGCCCCAACTATCAGTTCAACCCAAGCCTCAAATCCTCTAGACGGATGCCCGTCATGACCGATCTCAACACCCTCGAATCCGACGTGCTGGCCCAGGTGGCCGGCGCGACCGACCTGCAAGCGCTCGACGCCGTCCGCGTGGCCGCCGTCGGCAAGACCGGCTCGATCTCGGGCCTGCTCAAGACCCTGGGCGCGATGAGCCCCGAGGAGCGCAAGACCCAGGGCGCRGCGATCAACGCCCTGCGCGACAAGGTCACCGAGGCCATCGCCCAGAAGAAGGCCGGCCTGGAGGCCGCCGAGCTGGACGCGCGCCTGGCCAGCGAGACCCTGGATCTATCCTTGCCCGCGCCTCACCGCCGCAAGGGCTCCGTCCATCCGACCATGCAGACCATGGACGAGATGGTCGCCATCTTCGCCGAGATGGGCTTCGCCGTGGCCGAGGGCCCGGACATCGAGGACGACTTCCACAACTTCACGGCCCTGAACTTCCCCGAGAAGCACCCGGCCCGCGAGATGCACGACACCTTCTTCTTCAACACCAAGGAGTCGGGCGAGCGCATGCTGCTGCGCACCCACACCAGCCCGGTGCAGGTGCGGACCATGGTGTCGCAAAAGCCGCCGATCCGGATCATCGCGCCGGGCCGCACCTATCGCGTGGACAATGACGCCACCCACACGCCGGTGTTCCACCAGGTCGAGGGTCTGGTGATCGACAAGGGCATCCACATGGGCCACCTGAAGTGGACCCTGGAGACCTTCCTGGCCCGGTTCTTCGAGACCGACGCGGTGACCACCCAGTTCCGGCCGCACCACTTCCCGTTCACCGAGCCGTCGGCCGAGATGGACGTGCAGTGCGACCGCTCGGGCGGCGAGATCAAGATCGGCCAGGGCACGTCGTGGCTCGAGATCCTGGGCTGCGGCATGGTGCATCCCAACGTGCTCCGCGCTTGCGGCATCGATCCGGACGAGTACCAGGGCTTCGCCTTTGGCCTCGGCGTCGATCGCCTGGGCATGCTGAAGTACGGCATGCCGGATCTGCGCGACATGTGGTCGTCGGACGTCCGCTGGCTGGCCCACTACGGCTTCAGCGCCTTTGCCGCGCCGAACCCGGCCTCGGGTCTCAGCTGATGCAGCTGCCCGCCAGCGCCTTCACCGCCGTCGACTGGGACGCCGTCACCCCGACGATTCACCCAGGCGAGACCGGCCAGGCCGAATGGCGCACGCTGAACGTCGGCGACATGCGCCTGCGTCGCGTCGACTATTCGCCCGGCTACCTGGCCGATCACTGGTGCGACCGCGGTCACGTGATCTTCGTGCTGGAAGGCGAACTGACCAGCGAGCTGAAGGATGGTCGCACGACCACCCTGACGGCCGGCATGAGCTATCACGTCTCCGACTTCGGCGACCCCGCCCACCGCTCGTCGACCTTAGTCGGCGCGAAACTGTTCATCGTGGACTGACCCGGATGACCCAGAAGAGCTTCCAACCCGGCGGCCGCCCCGGCCGCATCCCGACCGATCCGATGGCCACGACCTTCGAGAACGTCGACATCTCGCTGTTCGACCTCTATCGCAACAACCTCTGGAACAGCGGCGATCAGGTTCTGAGCGGCCGCACCTTCATCGGCTGCCAGATCGAAGGTCCGGCGGTGATGACGGTTCTGCCCGGCGTTACGTTCGACGGCACGGATTTCGGCCTGACGGACGGCGACATCCGCAACCTCGTCCTGCGCCCCGCCGGTCCGCGAAAGGTCATCGGAACGATCCCCGTTCAGGACTGCAAGTTCATCAACTGTGTCTTCCACGGCGTGGGCTTCACCGGCCCCGAGGCCTTCCTGCAGCAGATCCTGAGCCTGGAAATCGCGAAATGAAGTTCACCCTGTCCTGGCTCAAGGACCACCTTGAGACCACCGCCACCGTCCCCGAGATCGTCGCGGCCATGACCATGGCCGGGCTGGAGGTCGAGCACGTCATCGATCCGGCGACCAAGCTGGCCCCGTTCACGGTCTGCAAGATCGTCGAGGCCGCGCGCCACCCGAACGCCGACCGCCTGCAGGTCTGCCAGGTCGACACCGTCGACGGCCGCAAGGAGATCGTCTGCGGCGCGCCGAACGCCCGTCCGGGCCAGACCACCATCTACGCCCCGATCGGCGCCTATGTGCCCGGCCTGGACGTGACCCTGGTCGAGAAGCCGGTGCGCGGCGTCGTCTCGAACGGCATGCTCTGCTCCGCCGGCGAGCTGGAATACGCCAGCGAGAGCGACGGCATCATGGAGCTGCCCGACGCCTTGCCGGTCGGCGCGCCGGCCGTCGACGCCCTGGGCCTGGAAGCCGTGATCGACTTCGAAGTCACGCCCAACCGCCCCGACTGGCTGGGTGTCGCCGGCATCGCCCGCGACCTGGCCGCCGCCGGTGTCGGCAAGCTGAAGGACCTGTCGATCGCGTCGATCGCCGGAAGCTATCCGTCGCCCATCACCGTCAAGGTCGACGGCGACGCCTGTCCGGTGTTCGCCGGCCGCTATATTCGCGGCGTCAAGAACGGTCCCTCGCCCAAGTGGCTGGCCGACCGCCTGACCGCCATCGGCCTCCGCCCGATCAGCGCCTTGGTCGATATCACCAACCTGATCACCTACGATCGCGCCCGGCCGCTGCACGTCTATGACGCCCACAAGCTGGTCGGGACGCAGATCTCGACCCGCCTGGGCCGCCATGGCCTGCACAGCGACGAGCACCTGATCGCCCTGGACGGCAAGACCTACGAGCTGACCCCCGAGATGTCGGTGATCGCCGACGCCAGCGGGGAACGCCCGATCGGCCTGGGCGGGGTGATGGGCGGCGAAAGCACCGGCTGCTCGGAAGAGACCACCGACGTCTTCGTCGAGAGCGCCTGGTTCGACCCGATCCGCACGGCCCAGACCGGCCGCGCCACCGGCATCGCCAGCGACGCCCAGTACCGCTTCGCCCGGACGGTCGACACGCACTCGCTGGTTCCCGGCATCGAGCTGGCCACCAAGCTGATCCTGGAGCTGTGCGGCGGCGAGCCGTCCGAGATCGTGGTCGCCGGCGAGGCCCCGGCCGCGCCCGGTCCGATCCTGTTCGACCCGGCCTATGTCGGCCAGCTGTCGGGCCTGGAGATCGCGCCCGAGAAGTCGCTGAAGATCCTGACGGACCTCGGCTTCAAGCTGGACGCGCCCAAGGACATCTCGCCGACGGCGTTCGCCACCCACGCCGAGGCGGCCGTCTGCGTGACCCCGCCGACCTTCCGCCGCGACGTCGCCGGCAAGGCCGACCTAGTGGAAGAAGTGGCCCGCATCGCCGGCTACTCCGCCCTGCCCTCGACGCCGCTGCCGGAGGCGCCGCGCGCCGTCGGCGGCGTGCTGACCGCCAAGCAGGCCCGCGCCCGCGTGGCCCGTCGCGCGTTGGCCGCCGCCGGCTATGCCGAGGCGGTGACCTTCAGCTTCACCAGCCGCAAGACCGCCGCGCTGTTCGGCGGCGGCGCGCCCGAGCTGCTGCTGGCCAATCCGATCGCCTCGGAACTGGACTGCATGCGCCCGTCGCTGCTGCCCAACCTGATCGAGGCGGCCGGCCGCAACGCGCGCCAGGGCTTCCCTGACGCCGCGTTGTTCGAGGTGGGCCCGACCTTCCACGGCGACCGCCCGAACGACCAGCGCACCGTGATCTCGGCCATCCTGGTCCAGAAGGCCCCGCGCGGCTGGGACAAGGCGGCGCAAGGCGACGTCTTCACCGTCAAGGCCGACCTGCTGGCCCTGCTGGAAGAGCTGGGCGCGCCCGTCGCCTCGCTACAGACGGCGCAAGGCTCGGCCTCGTCCTGGTGGCACCCCGGCCGCTCGGCGCGCCTGCAGCTGGGCCCCAAGGCGGTGATGGCCGAGTTCGGCGAGATCCACCCGGCGGTGCTGAAGGCCCTGGACGTGGCCGGCCCGGTCTACGGCTTCGAGATCACCCTGGAGGCGATCCCCGAGCCGAAGAAGAAGGCCATCAAGTCGCGCCCGGCCTTCTCGCCCTCGTCCCTGATGCCGCTGACCCGCGACTTCGCCTTCGTGCTCGAAAAGGCCAAGCCGGCCGGCGACCTCGTCAAGGCCGCCGCCGGCGCCGACAAGGCGCTGATCACCGCCGCCCGCGTGTTCGACGTCTATGAAGGCCCCGGCGTGCCCGACGGCTTCAAGTCGGTGGCGGTCGAGGTCGTTGTGCAGCCGCGCGACGCCACCCTCACCGACGCCGAGATCGAGGCCCTGTCGGCCAAGGTCGTGGCGGCGGCCGAGAAGGCCGGCGGCAAGCTGCGGAGCTAACTTCCCTTCTCCCCCTGCGGGAGAAGGTGGCAGCCGCAGGCTGACGGATGAGGGGTCGCGCGAGCGGCCCCTTTTTCGTGCCCAATCGTCTTCGGCGCCCCTCTCCTGCCCGGGAGAGGGCGAGGCTCAGAAGGCCGGCACCACCGCGCCGGCGTACTTCTTCTCCATGAACGCCTTGACGTCCGGGCTGGTCAGGGCCGCGGCCAGCTTCTTGACGCGCGGGTCGTCCTTGTTGTCCGGGCGGCCGACCAGGTAGTTCACATAGGGGCTGGTCTTGTCCTCGATGATCAGCGCGTCCTTGGACGGGTTCAGCTTGGCGTCCAGCGCGTAGTTGGTGTTGATCACCGCCAGGTCGACCTGACCCAGCACGCGCGGCAGGGCCGGCGCCTCCAGCTCCTTGAACTTCAGGTTCTTGGGATTGCCAGTGATGTCGCGGATCGTGGACAGGGCGTTCGTCGGGTCCTTCAAGGTGATCACGCCGTGCTTGGCCAGCAGGATCAGCGACCGCCCCTCGGTGCTGCCGTCGTTGGGGATGGCCACCGTGGCGCCGTTCGGCACTTCGGCGATCGACTTCCACTTGGACGAATAGGCCCCGATGGGCTCGACATGAACGCCCTGGATCGGGATCAGGGTCGTGCCCTTCTCTTTGTTGAAGTTCTCCAGATAGGGCAGCGTCTCGAAATAGCTGACGTCGATGCGCTTCTCGGCCACCTGGGTGTTGGGCTGGACGTAGTCGTTGAAGACCTTGATCTCGAGCTTCAGCCCCTGCGCCGCCAGCTTGGGCTTGATGAACTCCAGCACCTCGGCGTGCGGGATGGCCGTGGCGGCCACGGTCAGGGTGTCGGGCGCGCTGGCCTTGGGGGTCTTGGGGCCGCAGGCGGTGAGCGCCAGCACGGCAAGGCTGAGGGCGACGAAGGCGCGGCGGGCGACCATGAACGGCTCCATAAATCGATCTGACGGGTAGGGTTTTGCCCGGTCAGCGGCGCTAGAGGAAATCAGATTTCCTGGGAGGCCGTCGAGCGCTTGCCGAGACCGCTGCTTCAGATCGCTTGACCCCATCCCCGAACAGGTCGCTTGGATGGGGATGGCCAAGGAAACCGTCCACATCGTGCAAGCCTATATCGCCGGGCGCGGCAAGGGCCTGAAGGCCGAGCAGMAGATCGGCTGCAAGACGGCCGAAGAGGCGCGCCGCAAGGCCGAACGCCTGGCCCCGCTGCGCGAAGGCGTCGTCGCCTTCTCGGCCAGCGCCGACGTCGAGCTGGGCGACTATGACGAGAACCCCGACATCCTGTTCAAGGCCGGCCGCCTGCCGCACCCGTTCGACCAGGCTTAGGACCAGGCTCAACTCGGCGAAACCTCTTTCCCGTGTCATCCCGGCCGGAAGGCCGCGTAGCGGGCTGTAGAGCCGGGACCCAGGGGCCACCGCACTGCGCCGGCCCCTGGGTCCCGGACAAGCGCTTCGCGCTTTCCGGGATGACACGAGTTTGAAGCTTTGATGCTCCAGAGATCCTTCAGTCCCTCGATTGGGTAAAGACCTCAATCCTCGTCGTTCGCCGCTTCCGGCACGTCCGGCAGGCCATGGATGACCCAGTTGGCCACGAAGTCGGGCGTGTCGCCTTCCAGGCTGGTCACGCCCGGTCCGGCCGGCACGATGGCCGAGGTCTGCGGCGGCAGGGTGTAGGTGTCGCCGTCGTGCGCGCCCAGCAGGTCCAGCACGATGCCCTCGTCGAGCGTGGCGTCGATGACCAGGCCGAAGAACTGCTGACGTTCCTGCACGTCCCCGTCGTCGTCCAGGAAGGTCAGGTTCATCAGCAGGGTCTTGCCGATCAGGGTCGCGGCGAAGTCGGCGTCCCAGTGGGCGTCTTCGGGGGTGATGTCGTCGGTCATGTTTTTCCCTACCCCTTCTCCCCTTGCGGGAGAAGGTGTCGGCGAAGCCGACGGATGAGGGGTCGATAGTCCTGTCGGCCTGACGCCCAGAGCCGCCTAACGTCGCGGCGGATCGCGCCTTCGACCCCTCACCCGACCCGCTTCGCGGGCCACCCTCTCCCGCAAGGGGAGAGGGGATTATCTATGCGAAACGCGACGCACCACCGCGTCGCCGACCATTTGCAGCGCCTGGACCAGCACCAGCATCAGCACCACGGTGACGATCATCACGTCGGTCTGGAAACGCTGGTAGCCGAAGCGGATGGCCAGGTCACCCAGGCCGCCCGCCCCCACCACGCCGGCCATGGCGGTGTAGGAAACCAGGGCCACGGCGGTCACGGTCGCGGCGGCCACCAGGCCCGGCAGGGCCTCGGGCAGCAGCGCGCCCAGCACCACCTGCCGCCGCTTGGCGCCCATGGCGAAACTGGCTTCGATCACGCCCCTGTCGACCTCGCGCAGGGCCGTCTCGACCAGGCGGGCGAAGAACGGGGCCGCGCCCACCACCAGCGGCGGAATGGCCCCGGCCACGCCCAGCGAGGTGCCGACCAGGGCCACGGTCAGCGGGATCATCACGATCAGCAGGATGACGAACGGCACCGAGCGCAGGATGTTGACCAGCAGCGACAGCGCGCCGTTGGCCAGACGGTTCTCCAGCATCTGGCCCTTGCCGGTCAGGAACAGGACGACGCCCAGCGGCAGGCCCAGGGCGATGGTCAGCACCATCGAGCCGCCCAGCATGGCCAGGGTGTCGACGGTAGCCTGGCCGATCTCGCTCCAATCTACATTGGCGAAGGCGATGTTCGAGACGCTCATCGGGCGGTCTCCCCGGAAAGGTCGTCGACGCGCACGCCGGCGGCCTGGAACTGGGCGATGGCGGCGCCGATGTCGCCGCCGGTCAGGGCCAGGGTCAGCTGGCCATAGGGCGTCTCGCGCAGGCGGTGGATGCGCCCGCCCAGGATCGAATAGTCGACGCCGGTGGTCCGGGCCACCTCGCCCAGCACCGGCTTGTAGGTTGCCTCACCCTTGAAGGTCAGGCGCACCACGCGCCCCGCCAGGGCGGCGTCGGCGGCCGGTTCGCCATCCGCTTCGCGAACGAAACGCCGGGCGGTGTCGCTGGCCGGATGCAGGAAGACGTCCTCGACGGCCCCCGTCTCGACCACGCGGCCAGCCTCCAGCACGGCGACGCGGTCGCAAACGCGGCGGACCACGTCCATCTCGTGGGTGATCAGCACGATGGTCAGGCCCAACTCGCGGTTCAGGCCCGAGACCAGGTCGAGGATCTGCTCGGTGGTCTCCGGATCCAGCGCGCTGGTCGCCTCGTCGCAGAGCAGGATCTTGGGGCCGGTGGCCAGGGCCCGGGCGATGCCGACCCGCTGCTTCTGGCCGCCCGACAGCTGGGCCGGGAACTTGTCGGCATGGGCGGTCAGGCCGACCCGCTCCAACAGCTCGGCGGTGCGGGCCTTGACCTCGGCGGCCGGACGGCCGGCCAGCTTCAGCGGGAAGGCGACGTTCTGGGCGACGGTCTTGCCCGACAGCAGGTTGAAGTGCTGGAAGATCATCCCGACCCGGCGGCGCAGGGCCCGCAGGCCGTCGACGCCCAGAGCCGCCACGTCGTCGCCGTCGACCACCACGCGGCCGCCGGTCGGCGTCTCCAGGCCGTTGATCAGCCGGATCAGGGTCGACTTGCCCGCGCCCGACGCGCCGATCACGCCGAACACCTCGCCGGCCTTCACCGACAGCGAGACCGCGCTGAGCGCGGCATTGCCGCCGGCCATGTAGGTCTTGGAAACGGCCTCGAAGGCGATCACGTCGAGATGGTCCTGTGATTTTCCGAGCGCTGCACTTAGGCGTTCGCGGCCGGATAGTCGACACCCAGCCGCGTGAACCCTACGGCCGACGCGCCACCGCCCCGCCCTTCATCACGAACACCGGCTTTTCCAGGGTCGTCACGTCGGCCAGCGGATCGCCCGCCACCGCGATCATGTCGCCATAGCGGCCGACGGTCACCTGGCCGACGTCCTTGCTCCAGCCCAGGGCCTCGGCGGCGGTGATCGTCGCGGCCTGGATCGCCTGTAGCGGCGTGGCGCCATAGCGGACCATCACCGCGAACTGCTTGGCGTTGTCGCCGTGCGGATAGACCCCGGCGTCGGTGCCGTAGATCATCTTCACCCCGGCCTTCAGCGCCTTCTTGAAGTTCTGGCGCTGGACCTCGCCGATGTCGCGATCCTTGCGGAGGTTGTCCTCCAGCACGCCGTTCTTCTTGCCCTCGGCCTGGGTGTAGTCGGTGTTGTAGATGTCCATCGAGAAGTAGGTCCCGTGCTGGACCGCCAGCTTGATCCCCTCGTCGTCGACCAGGCTGGCGTGCTCGATGGTGTCGATGCCCGCCTTGATCGCCTCGCGGATGCCCGCCGCGCCGTGGGCGTGGGCGGCGACCTTGATGCCGGCCATGTGCGCCTCGTCGGCGATGGCGTGCATCTCGTCATAGGTCAGTTGCTGCTGCCCCGGCTCGTCGCCGCGCGAGAACACGCCGCCCGTGGCGCAGATCTTGATCACTTGGGCGCCGTACTTCTTCAGGGTCCGGACGACCTTGCGCGCCTCGTCGGGGCTGTCGAGGTTGTAGGGGCTCTTCTCGTCCATCGACGGCGGGAAGAAGGTCGAGTCGCAGTGGCCGCCGGTCGCGCCGATCGCATAGGCGGCCGTGACCACGCGCGGCCCCGGCACATAGCCCCCGTCGATCGCCTCACGCAGGCCGACGTCATCGAACTCGGCCGAGCCGACGTTGCGGATGGTGGTGAAGCCGGCCTCCAGCGTCTTCTTGGCGTTGGCGACCTGGACCACGCTCCAGAAGCGGTCGCTGTATTGCAGGCTGTTGTAGCCGCCGATCTCGGCCAGGCCGTCGATGTGGGTGTGCATGTCGATCAGGCCCGGCAGCAGGGTCGCGCCGGGCAGGTCGATCGCCGTGGCCCCGGCCGGGACCGCGTCGCCCTTCTTGCCGATGCTGGTGATCCGCCCGTCGGTGACGATCACCAGCGGGTTGTCGACATACTTGCCCGTCGCCACGTCGAGCAGGCGCGCGGCGCTGACCGCCTCCACCTCGGCGGCGCCCGCGGCGAAAGCCGAAGAGCCCACCAGCAGACCCGCGACCAGCGCCGCGGCCTTGATCCCCTTACCCATGCGATCCGTCCCCTTCAGACTTGGCCCACCCTAAACTTGAGCAGGGGACGCTAGCACGCGAGGACGGGCCGTCGAGCCTCAGTTCGGGGTGACCGGGCTGCCCGACTGCATCACCTCCTGGGCGCGCTGGGCCATGCTTCGCTGCGCCTTGCGCTGGTCGGCGGTCGTGCAGACCTTCACCGGGAAGTGGCTGCCGGTCGGGATCTCCTTGCGGCAGACCAGGCCGTCCTTCTTCTTGTCGGCGACGGGCGCGGCCATCTCCGTGGACGCGGACTGGGTCGCCGGTTGTTCGGCGGTCGCCGCGGAAGTCGCTTGAGCTGAAACAGACGTCGCCATGGCCAAGGCCAGTATGGCGACGGACGCGAAAAGACGCATGACACCCTCTAGGTCACTGAAAACGCCGCGATAGGGCAAGGCGCGGCGGAACAGGTCAAGTTACGACGTCTTCATCCGCGACGAAACCGGACGTTGAGGCGCTCAAACCCCGGCGGTCTTCATCCGCCGAGGCGGGCGCCTTCGAACCGTGCAAATCGAAAGCTTGGCAATATATAGATTTAGTATCCACGGAACCTATATCCGACATCTCCGCTATTCCCACAGTTTCGCTTAGATAACTTGACCATGACCTCCCCGAAACTGTGAATCCCACGGAGATTTCACCATGAAGAATAGCAAAGCTGTTCTTATTGCGGCCGCAATTGGCACGCTGACGCTTGGCGGCGCTCATGCCGCGCTGGCTCAATCGGATCCGCAAGTCCTGTCCGACAAGGCCCTCTACAATATGGCCCAGGGCGACAACTGGATCGGCACCAACCTGCAAAAGCGCGTCGTCGCCGCCGCGCCGACGATCCAAAACCGCTTCAACCTGGCCACGGGCTATCAGCGCACCGGTCGCCTCGATACCGCCAAGACGCAGTACCAGGCCCTGGCCAACGAAGGCGAAGGCACGGTCATGGAGCAAGGCTGGCGCAGCCGGAACTTCGACGTCGGCCTCGAGTCCGCCGATCGCCTGCTCTACATCGACTGGCTGCAGAACGGCGCGCGCCGCGGTTCGGGCGCCGCCTCGGTCGAGGCCGCCGGCACGAACGTCTCGGCCACCGTCGGCGGTACGGGCGAGTACGAAGTCACCGACGAACAGGCCCGCGCCCTGGACCGCCAGGCCCGCGCCCAATAACGGCCCTATCCCGCCGCCCCGCCTCGACCCCGGCCAGCCGATGGCTTATGGGGTCGAGGATACGGGGACGTGGCGGAATCGGTAGACGCGCCGGACTTAAAATCCGTTGGAGTAATCCGTGTGGGTTCGAGTCCCACCGTCCCTACCAGAATCGGGCCCTACCAGAATTGGGTCCGCCAAGCTTCGCCGTTCGCGCGAGACCTGATGCTCAGGCCCATCGACTCGCGTAGCCTCGCGGCATGGCCGATGTCGCCCCATCGCCGATCGAGCGGATCGCCCGCCTGACGCCGCGCGAGCGCGAATGCCTGACCTTGGTCGGGCGCGGCTTTTCTTCCAAGGAAATCGCCCAGCGGCTGGGCATCTCGCCAGCCAGCGTGGACGTGCGCGTCGGCAAGGCCTGCGAGCGCCTGGGCGTCACCACTCGGCGCGAGGCCGCGCGGCTGCTGACCGCCGCCCAAGATCCCCAAGGCGAGGCCCCCGCCGGGCATAGTGATTTTCCCGCCTACGAAACATCCCCACTGACGCCGGCGGCCCGCTCGCCCTCCCCTGACGACCACAAGGGGGAGTGGCATGAACCAGGCGCCAGCCAACGATACGGGAGCGACCCCGGTGATGACGCCCGCGATCCGCGAGGCGTCACGCCAGGCCGTCGACACCCGTCGCTTCCGGACGCGGTTTCCACCGCAGTCGGGGATGAAACACGATCTGCCGAGGATGACGTGGGAACACCTTCAGCGACAGCTTACCGACCTTTCGCCCTGCACCTCGGAAGAGGTGGCGGCGATGCTGCGTCCGTTGAAACGGGCCAGCGCCGGCAAGCCGCCCGAGATGGTCTTGCGCGAACTTTTGATCGTGGTGGCGATCCTGCTGGACGAAGCCCCCCGCCTGGATGGCGAGGGAGGCTCAACCATGATCTAGGGCCCTTCTCGAACCTGGCCGTGATGGCGCTGTTCGCCATCGTGGCCGCCATCCTGATCAGCGGCCTGCTGATGGCGGCGCATAGTTTCCTGATCGCCATCCAAGACTGGCTGTGGCGCGTCTTCGCCCACCACCGCTGACCTTTCCGACAATCGAATGAGACAGCAACGCGCCGGGGCACGCCGGCGCGGCGGGAGAGCCTTGCATGCAACGCAAGATCATCGGGGCGCGCGTCGCCCAGCAACTGTTCGCCGTGGAGACCGCGGTCGAGACCACCTACGGGGCCATGGCCCAGTTCGCCGGCCTGCTGGCCAGCGCCCGGACCGAGGCCAATCTTTCGGCCGTCTACGGCCAGGAGGTCATGGAGGACGTCAACGCGGCCATGGCCCACCTGCTCCAAGCCCGCCGGGCCCTGGTCAAGGCCCACGGCGGCCTCGCCGAGGTCCGCGACCAGGTCGGCCTGCGCCACATAGCCTTCGGGGTGCAGGACAAACCACCGATGGAGGAGTCCACCGGACGACTTCGCGTGGTGGGGGAATAAGCATTTATCTGAGAAATGGGCGTTCCTAGACGCCTCGACTCTCATCAGGATCACGGCGGCGTCACGTAGGACGGAGGCCGCCGTGTTCCATCAGCTGCTCGGCCAGGCGTTCCTGGCCCTGATGCTCCTCGTCTGCGGCTGGGCCCTCTGGCGCGGCGACAAGCCCGAACGCCTGGCCGCCGCCGCGATGGTCGCCGCCTGGATCGGCACCTCGTTCGTCCTGGACCGCCGCTTCAAGGACATTCAGTGGGCCACCCTGGGCGTGGACTTCGCCCTGCTGGCCGTGTTGGTCGGCCTGTCGCTGGTCTTTCGCCGCCGCTGGTTGCTGGCGGCCAGTGGCTTCCATCTGCTAGGGGTCGCCACGCACGGCGCGATGATCATCGACCCCAAGGTTCAAGCCACGCCCTATATCGTCGCCCTCGGCGTCTGGAGCTGCGCCACCGTGGCCAGCCTGGCCGTCGGCATGGTCGCCCTCACCCGTTCCCGCGCGGCCGCTCGATGAGCCGCTTCCTCCCCCAACCGTTGCGTCCGAGTATCTGACCATGGCCGAAGACAAGACCCCCGATCCCGTCGACATCCACGTGGGCCGCCGCCTGCGCATGCGCCGCAAGGACCTGGGCTATTCCCAGCAGGCCCTGGCGGACGCGCTGGGCCTGACCTTCCAGCAGGTGCAGAAGTACGAGGGCGGCTCCAACCGGATCAGCGCCAGCAAGCTGCACGCCACGGCGATGTTCCTGAAGACGCCGATCGGCTTCTTCTTCGAGGGCCTGGACGATCCGGAAGGCGCCGACACCACCGCCGCCGACCTGGCCAACGAGATGGCCGACTTCTGGTCCCTGCCCGGTGGCCCCGACCTGGCCCGCGCCTACGCCACCATCCAGTCGACCGGCATGCGCAAGCACCTGGTCGATCTGGCCAAGGCGGTGGCGGGCGAGGAGTAGGGAGGGCCTACCCCGCCTCCGCCAGCAGCTCGATGTTGCTGGCCCCGGCCTCGGTCAGGGCGGTGATCAGTTCGGCGACGGCGGCGTCCAGTTCCTCGGCGTCGCGGCCGCGCAGGACCAGGTTGGCGCCGTAGACGTCCGGCGGGGCGAAGAACGGATAGCTGCCCAGCGACATGTCCGGGTGGGCCTTGGCCACCGCCTCCAGCGGCGCGGCGATCGTGCCCTCGCCGGTACCGGTGACCCGCACGGTCTTGGCTAGCACCACAGCGCCCGTGCGTAGGCGGGGACCGACGTCCTCCAGCATGCCGCGCATGATCGCCGGCACGCCCGCCAGCACGAAGACGTTGTCCTTCTGGAAGCCGGGCGGGCCCTGGACCGGGTTCTTCACCAGGCTGCCACCCTCGGGCACGTGGGCCATCCGGCGGCGGGCGGCGTTGGGCTCGCCCCAGCGTTCGCGCAGCATGGCCATGATCTCGGGATGCTCGGGCGCGGTCACGCCAAAGGCCTTGGCGATCGAGTCGGCGGTGATGTCGTCGTGGGTCGGGCCGATGCCGCCGGTGGTGATCACGTAGTCGTAGCGGGTCCGCAGGGCGTTGACCGCGTCGACGATCTCCTGCTCGACATCGGGCACCACCCGCGCCTCGCACAGGTCGACGCCATAGGCGGCCAGGTACCTGGCGATCGCCGAGAGGTTCACGTCCTGGGTGCGGCCCGAGAGGATCTCGTCGCCGATGATCAGCACGGCGGCCGTGACGCGCTCGCCCGTTCCGCCCTGGGTGGTCGCCATCGCTTGGATCCCTTAAACCGCTTGTCGTTCCGCTTCCGACTTAGGCTCCGCATGCTGCTCCCGCAACCGCTCGTTCATGGCCGGCTGGTCAGTCGCTACAAGCGCTTCTTCGCGGACCTGGTGCTGGACGACGGGCGCGAGATCACCGCCCACTGCCCCAATCCAGGGGCCATGCTGGGCGTGCGCGAACCGGGCCAAGGCGCATGGGTGTCGTGGTCGGACGATCCCAAGCGCAAGCTGGCCTGGACCCTGCAGTTGGTCGAGCAGGGCAATGCTCTGGTGGGCATAGACACCCTGCTGCCCAACCGCCTCGTCGCCGAGGCCCTGGCCCAAGGCGCGATCCCGGAGCTCGCCGGCTACGAGACCATCCGCCCCGAGGTGAAGTACGCCGAAGCCAGCCGCGTCGACTTCCTGCTGACCCATCCCGAGCGCCCGCCATGCTGGCTGGAGGTCAAGAACTGCCACTTCTCGCGCACGCCGGGCCTGGCCGAGTTCCCCGACTGCAAGGCCGAACGCTCGACCCGCCACCTCGCCGACCTCGCCGCCCAGGTCGCCGAGGGCCACCGCGCGGTCGTGCTGTTCGTCGTCCAGCGCGAGGACTGCGAGGAGTTTAGCGCGTGCGCCGACCTTGATCCGGCCTTCGCGCGGGGGCTGGACGCGGCGGCCAAGGCGGGCGTGGAGGTGCTGGTCTATGCGTGCGCGATGAGCACGGAGACGATCCGGATCGCGCGGCGGATCACTTGGCTGGCCGAGCCCTAGAGGCTTGCCCCTCTTGGACAGGCTGATAAACTAGAGCGCGAGTTGGCGGTGGGGCGCATGTTTTCTTCAAGAGTTCTGATCGGCGCCCTTGCGCTGGGCGCGACCGCGACGGCCTCTCTGGCGTGGGCTCAATTCGGCACCGCCAACTATGGCGACGTATGGCTAGAATCGTCCGCGACCCAGAGGGCGACTCTCTTCGACAACTACATCGGAGATCTTCGTCTTCGGGCTCAACCGTCTTCCGGCGATCACCCGATGATTGCTCGTTACAAGGTCAACCAGCTCGCATGTCTCGATAGCGGGAAGGTCGATTTCGGCGCCGTCAACAAGGTCGTGGGCCAGTATTACGCCCATCCCCGCTTCAAGTGCGTGACGCCGGAGATCGTTAGTTCCATCGCCATCGAATCCATCTGCCGGCCCTATCTGAGCAGGGATCCTGGCTACATGCTCTCCCCCTTGCCCGCGCCTTGCCCGTAGGCATCTCCGCAAGAATAGTCCGCTCACCTAACAGCGATTTAAGCTGCAATCCTCGCCGGCTCCGCTACCCATGCGCTGCTCGCGCGTGAGGGGATCGCATGAAGAAGACCGTCCTGGCTGTCGCCCTGTTGGCGCTTGCGTTGTCAGGCTGCGGCCGCGCCGATCCCAACAAGCCCGAGAGCGGCTTCATGACCGGCCTGCGGGCGGTCTTCGCGTTCAAGGCCTGCACCGGCGAGCTCGAGGAACGCTTCGGCCTGAAGACGGTCAACAGCGTCACCTCCAACGACATGAACCCGGTGCCGGCTGGCCGGCCGGGCGAGTGGGATGTCAAGTTCACCGCCGACGTCACCGAGAAGGAAACCGGCCGGGTCACGCGCTACAAGGGCGTCTGCCACGTGCGGCGCGATCGGCCGACCATGCTGGACGCCGCCTTCGTCAAGGAGGTCCGGCCCGCGACCAACACCGTGCGGCGGATCACCCCTTGAGGCCTTGCGGGCGCGCGGCGGTTGAAAATCCGTGCTATGGTCGCGACATACGCCTTTCGTTTGACCTCATCGCCGCTGGCAGCGGCGGCGACCGCTGAGTAGAGCATGACCTTGGACAACGCCCTCGAGATCGAAGCCGAGACCCGCACGGGCCAGATCAAGATCCACAAGTCGGAAGACTTCGAAGGCATGCGCAAGGCCGGYAAGCTGGCGGCCGAGTGCCTGGACATGCTGATCCCGCACGTCCAGCCGGGTGTCTCGTCGGACGAGCTGGACCGGCTGGCCCGCGAGTTCATCCTCGACCACAAGGCCCTGCCCGCCTGCCTCTACTATCGCGGCTATCCCAAGACGGTCTGCATCTCGCGCAACCACGTGGTCTGCCACGGCATCCCCGGCGACTGGAACCTGAAGGAAGGCGACATCGTCAATATCGACGTGACCGTCATCGTCGACGGCTGGCATGGCGACACCTCGCGGATGTACGGCGTCGGCGAGGTCGGGCCGCGCGCCCGCCGCCTGGTCGAGATCACCTATGAAGGCATGAAGCGCGGCCTGGACGCGGTGAAGCCCGGCGCGACGCTGGGCGACATCGGCCACGCCATCCAGAGCTATGTCGAGGCCCAGCGCTGCAGCGTGGTCCGCGACTTCTGCGGCCACGGCCTGGGCAAGGTGTTCCATGACGCGCCGAACATCCTGCACTTTGGCCGTCCAGGCCAAGGCGCGGTGCTGAAGCCGGGCATGTTCTTCACCGTCGAGCCGATGGTGAACCTGGGCAAGCCGGCCGTGAAGGTGCTGAACGACGGCTGGACCGCCGTGACCCGCGACAAGTCGCTGTCGGCCCAGTGCGAGCACTCGATCGGCGTGACCGAAGACGGCTACGAGGTCTTCACCGCCTCGCCGACGGGCCTGTTCCAGCCGCCGATCCTGGGCTGACCCTTGCGCGGATAGGTTGACGCGCGTTCACCCGCCATCAATGATGGACGGATGCAGGCATCCGCGCGCACGAACCGACAGCTCCGCATGGCCGGGTGGTTGGTCGTCGCCGGGGCTTGGGCCGTGTTCCTGACCCTCAATTGGCTCGACTGGCGCAACGGTAAGGCGACAACAGGCGACGTCGCCCACGACATCGGGCGGCTGGCGTTCGTCACCCTGTTCCTTGTCGCGGCTCGGATCCACAGGACATGGTGGACTCGTCGCCCCAAGCCGCCGCCAGTTTACCGCTCGACGATTCTGGATTGATCGGCCGGAGCCCTCCAAGGCCGGAAGAGACGACCCCATGCAGCCCGCGACCCGTCTGTTCCTGCTCGCCCTGCTGCTCTGCGCGCCGGCGGCCCGGGCCAAGGCGCCGGACAAGCCGGCCGCCCCGCCGACCCTGTCGAGCGAGCCACCTATTCAGCTGGGCGTCTTCGACGGCTCGGGGCGGGCCTGCGCCGGGCAGCTGACAATCACGCCCAACCGGCTGACCTGGAAGACGCCGTTCAGCCCCTGCGCCGCCTCGGCCTACACTCTGGTGGAGCGCCGTCAGACAGAGCGCCGCGTCCACTGGGTCTATCGATTGAAGACCCCTTCGAAGCGCTGCCTCTATAAGACCGTGTCCCTGGAGAAGATGATCCAGGAGGACGGCTGGGTCGGCTGGAACGCCTCCGGCTTCTGGGAGAAGCCCTACAGGACAAACACGTATGGCGAGCTCAACTGCTATCTGGTGAAGCTGGACTAGCGCCGTCGCGCTCGCGTGACGATCCCTTCTGGACAACCCCAAGCTGCTAGTCTCAACTTCTCCCCCTGGAAGGGAGGGGCGATCTTGGTCAGCGGCAAGTCGTTGAGCGTGACGGAGGTCGAGGAGACCGCGCCCGTCGTGCGTCGGGCTCCCTCTCAAGCCAGCCATCAGGCGGGCCACCGCGAGCGTCTGCGCCAGCGGGCCAAGCTGGGCGGCCTGGTCGCCCTGCCCGACTACGAGCTGCTGGAGCTGTATCTGTTCCGCACCTATCCGCGCGGCGACGTCAAACCGCTGGCCAAGGCCCTGCTGACCCGGTTCGGCTCGCTGGGCGGGGTGCTGGGGGCGACGATCGAGGAGCTGGCGACCGTGCGGGGCGTCGGCGAGGCGGCGGCCATGGACCTGAAGCTGCTGCACGAGGCCACCTTGCGGGCCGGGCGCGACAAGATCGTCGGGCGGCCGATCATCTCGTCGTGGAGCGCCCTGCTCGGCTATGTCCGCGTCGCCCTGGCCAACGAGTCGCGCGAGCAGTTCCGGGTGCTGTTCCTGGACAAGAAGAACCAGCTGATCGCCGACGAGGTCATGAACCGAGGCACCGTCGACCACGCGCCTGTCTATCCGCGCGAGGTGATGCGGCGGGCGCTGGAGCTGTCCTCTAGCAATTTGATTATATTACATAATCACCCGTCCGGAGACCCGACGCCGTCGCGCCCCGACATCGACATGACCAAGCAGATCGTTGAAGCCGGCAAGGCCCTGAAGATCGCCGTCCATGATCATCTGGTGGTCGGCCGGGAGGGTGTCGCCAGCTTCAAGGCGCTGGGGCTGCTGTGAATGACGTCTTTGAGACCCACCCAAGTTCCACTGCCTTCCTCGCCCCTGTGGCGAGGACCCATGGCGCCGCCGGGCTGAGCATTTCAGGCCATGGCGCGGCGACGCTGGCGCCCACAGGCAAGCGATCGTGCAGTTGAACCATGGGTCCCAGGCACAAGGCCTGGGAAGGCGATGTTTGTAGGGTCCGTTTCTTCGGACGAGCTTGACGACCCCGAACTAAACCATGAGCGTCCCCACTCCAGTTTCCTCCGGAGTGCCCCCATGCGTCGCCTGCTCACCGTTCTCCTCGGCTCGGCCGCCCTGCTGGGAGGCGTCGCAAACGCCGCCGACAAGAAGCCCGTCGACAAGCCCGGCGAGATCTCCAAGGCGATCAAGACGCTGCACGACGGCTTCCTGACCCTGGACACCCACCTCGACACCCCCGAGCACTTCAAGCGCCCCGGCTGGTCGATGCTGGACCGCCACGTCGTCACCGAGGACGGCACCCAGGTCGACTTGCCGCGCATGAAGGCCGGCGGCCTGGATGGCGGGTTCTACGTGATCTACACCGGCCAGGGCGAGCTGACGGCCGAGGGCTATCGCTTCGCCCGCGACTTCGCCCTGGAGCGGGCGACCGAGATCCGCGAGATGGTCGCCGCCCATCCCGACCAGTTCGAGCTGGCCTACACCGCCGACGACGCGGTCCGGATCAACAAGGCTGGCAAGAGCTTCGTCTTCCAGAGCATCGAGAACTCCTGGCCGATCGGCGAGGACCTGACCTTGCTGCGGACCTTCTACCAGACCGGCGTGCGGATGGCCGGGCCGGTCCACTTCCGCAACAACCAGTTCGCCGACAGCTCGACCGACAAGCCGATCTGGCATGGCTATTCCCCGCTGGGCCTACGCTGGCTGGCCGAGGCCAACCGCCTGGGCATACTGGTGGACGTCAGCCACGCCAGCGACGACGTCGTCGACCAGTCGGTGCAGCTGTCCAAGGCTCCGATCGTCGCCTCGCACTCGGGCGCCCGGGCGATCTTCGACCATCCGCGCAACCTGAATGACGGCCTGATCAAGAAGATCGCCGACAGCGGCGGCGCGATCTGCATCAACTCGGTCTATCTGATCAACGGCGCGGCCAGCCCCGAACGCAAGGCGGCGATGGAGGCCCTGGGCCGTCCGCCCGAGGAGGGAACCGAGGCCGAGGTGAAGGCCTGGATGCTGAAGAAGGCCGCGGTCGACAAGCAGTATCCGCCGGTCCGGGCTAACTTCGACATCTTCATGGCCAGCATGCTGCACACCCTGAAGATCGCCGGGCCCAAGGGCGTCTGCGTGGGCGCCGACTGGGACGGTGGCGGCGGCGTCGAGGGCTTCGAGGACGTGGCCGACCTGCCCAAGATCACCGCCCGCCTGAAGGCCGAAGGCTACAGCGACGCCGACATCCAGGCCATCTGGAGCGGCAACGTGTTGCGCCTGGTGGCCGGGGCCCAGGCCTACGCCAAGAGCGTGGCCAAGCCGTAATCGTCAAAGACCGAACACCTAGACCATCGTGTCATCCCGGAAGCCTCGCGGAGGCTGTCCGGGACCCAGGGGCCAAGCGCATTGCGGCCGCCCCTGGGTCCCGGCCCTCCGCGCTACGCGCTACGGCCGGGATGACACATGAGGGGTTTCCGATGAGCGCCCTCCCGCATCTACCCGATAACGCCGTTCTCGGTTAGCTTCCCAAGCGTTGCCTGGGAGGTCTCGGTATGGGTCGCTTCACGCTCGTGCTCGCCGCGCTGTTCGCCTTGGCCAGTCTGGCGCCCGGCGCCCAGGCCGCCAGCTTCGACTGCGCCAAGGCCGGTACGGCCACCGAAAAGGCCATCTGCCGTGATCCGGCGCTGTCGAAGCAGGACGAGGCGGTGGCCGCCGCCTTCAAGGCCGCGCTCACCCTGTGGCCGACCGGGAACTGGCCGACCTATATCCGCACCRAGCAGCGCAACTGGCTGAAGGACCGCAACGGCATCTGCAAGGGCGACGTCGCCTGCCTGAAGCGCGACTACGAGTTGCGCCTGGGCTACCTGACACGGCCGAGCCTGAAGTGGACGGGCCGCTATGTCGCCGGCAATTGCCCCAAGGACGGCATCTTCTTCGACGTCTCGCCCCGCTATCCCGACGACGGGCTCTCGATCGACATCTATTATTGCCCCGACCCGAAGGGGAACATGCTGCAACAGGTCAGCGGCAAGCCCGACGCGGCGGGGCGGCTGGATTACAAGGAGGTGAGCGGCTGCACGCTCACCCTGATCTTCACTCAGGACACCGTCACCGTGCCCAGGGGCGGGACCGGCGCCTGCAAGCCCCTGTTCGACGAGCGGGTTTTTCGGCGCGATCCCGCCCGCTCCCCCTTCCTGATCGAGGACTAGCCGATGGCCCGCCTCGCCGCCGCCCTGCTGGGCCTGATGGTCCTCGTCTTCACATCCTCCTTGGCGGCCAGTCCGGCCGCCGCCGCCAGCTTCGACTGCGGCAAGGCCCGGACCAAGGTCGAGAAGCTGATCTGCGCCGATCCCCAGCTGTCGCGCCAGGACAGCGAACTGGCCGTCGCCTATGGCGAGGCGCTGAAGGTCTGGGACGGCAAGATCGCGGCCTATGTGAAGCTGACCCAGCGCGGCTGGGTCGGCAGCCGGGCCCTGTTGCCGCCGGACAAGGGCATGGGCGGCATCCTCTGCACCGACGACGAGACCCGCCTGCCGTGCCTGCGCCAGATTCACACCGACCGCATCGCGGTGCTGAAGAACCCCGGCTTCCGGCTGAGCGGCGTCTACGTGCGCGGCCAGGACTTCCTGCGGATCAACGGCGCGCCGACCGGCCTGAACTTCGCCTACGCCCTGGCCAACGCCGCGGCGACCCAGGGCTTCTCCGACGACACCAAGCCGATCCGGATCGCTCCGGGCCAGACGGCCGTGGCCTTCCCCCTGACGGGCGAGGGACCCGACGCCTGCCGGCTGGACGCGGTCTTCACCGCCGACGCCGTGGTCCTGACCCAGAAGGGTCCGTGCTCRGGGGCCAAGCTCACCGGGCGCTGGACGCGAGACCAGACCCGCGATCCCGAGGCGGAGCTCTTCTAGCGGGCGGTTCGGCGACTCCACGCCTCCCACACCCGCCACCCCATCAGCGCCAGGAACACCGCGCCGTAGATCAGCGGCGGCCGATGGTCGGCCTTGACCAGCAGGTAGTAGTGCACGACCCCCAGCGGGACGATCACATAGATCAGCCGGTGCAGCCGGCTCCACGCCGCCCGGCCCATCCGGATCACCCAGCCGTTGGTCGAGGTCACCGCCAGCGGGATCAGCAGGGTGAAGCCCAGCATCCCCAGGGTGATGAAGGGCCGCTTGAGGATGTCCTTCCACAGCTGGTTCCAGTCGAAGAACAGGTCGACGCCGATATAGCTGCACAGGTGCAGCACGATGTAACTGAAGGCGAACAAGCCGATGGTCCGCCGGAAGCGCACCAGTCTTGGCCTCTTCAGGATCCGGGCCGCAGGGGTGATCGCCAGGCCGACCAGCAGCAGCCGCAGCCCCCAGACGCCCAGTTCGCGGATCAGTTTCTCGATCGGATTGGCGCCCAGGTCGCCGTTGAACCCCTTCCAGGCCACCCAGACGAGCGGCGCGAAACAGGCCAGCCAGACGAGGGCGTAGATCAGGTTGTCGCGGAGCTTGGAGGGGCGTTTGCGGGGTGGGCTCACGACCAAGCTCCCGTGTCATCCCGGCCGTAGCGCGCAGCGCGCAGAGCCGGGACCCAGGGGCCACCGCACCGCGCTTGGCCCCTGGGTCCCGGATAGCCTCTGCGAGGCTTCCGGGATGACACCCTAAAAATGTCGTGCATCAATAGAACCGCTTCAGGTCCATGCCCCGGTACAGATCGGCCACGTACTCCCCATACCCGTTGAACGGCAACGTCTCCCGCCGCCGGAACTCGCCGATGCGGCGCTCGGTGGCCTGGGACCAGCGGGGGTGGTCGACGGCCGGATTGACGTTGGAATAGAAGCCGTATTCGCGCGGGGCCAGCTTGTTCCAGGCGGTGACCGGCTGGGTCTCGACCAGGCTGATGCGGACGATCGACTTGATCCCCTTGAAGCCGTACTTCCACGGAACGACCAGCCGCAGCGGCGCGCCGTTCTGGTTGGGCAGGACGTCGCCATACAGACCCACCGCCATCAGGGTCAGCGGGTGCATGGCCTCGTCGATCCGCAGGCCTTCGCGATAGGGCCAGTCCAGCGTGTTCCAGCCCTGGCCCGGCATTTCCGACGGCCGCATCACCGTCTCGAAGGCGACGAACTTGGCCTTCGACGTCGGCTTGACCGAGGCGATCAGGTCCTTCAGCGAAAAGCCCACCCACGGGATCACCATCGACCAGCCCTCGACGCAGCGCATCCGGTAGATGCGCTCCTCCAGCTTGTTCTTGCCGATCAGGTCCTCGATCCCGACCGTGCGCGGCGCCTCGCAGGCCCCGTCGATGCGCACGGTCCAGGGGCGTGGCTTGAACCTGTCGGACTTCTCGGCCGGATCGCCCTTGTCGACGCCGAATTCGTAGAAGTTGTTGTAGGTGGTGATGTCGTCCTTCGGGGTCGGCTTCTCGGTGGTCGAGAAGCCCTTGGTGAAGGCCAGCCCCGCCTGGGCCTGCCCCGCCGCCGCGCCGGCCAGCCCCACGCCCGCCAGCCCCGCCATCAGCGTTCGGCGCTTCATGTAGAGGCCGTGGTCGGTGACGTCGTTGTCGGTCAGGTCGGCGGCGTGGCGGATCAGCATGGGGACGCTCCGAAGGGGTACGTCACAGATACGTCGGCGCGCGCCGTTTGGTTACGGCCGCGCGCGATTATTCCGCGCCCTGACGCGAGTTTTGACGCAAGCCCTGGCGCGGGGCGTAGATCCGCGTCAGGCCCTGCGCCAGCACCGCCCGTTCCTGCGGCGACAGGGTCGCGGCATAGGCGGCCAGGGCGGCCTCGACATTGGCCCGCGCCTGGATGTCCAGCGTGCGGGCCGCGGTCAGGCGCTTGCCGACCTCGGCCGGGTCGAAGTTCGGATTGGTCAGGGCCGTCAGCGCCGCCTGGCGCTCGGCGCGGGCTTGGCGGCYGATCGGCTGGTTCTTCTGGTTGGCGGCGCGCAACGCCAGCCGCAGAGCCTTGCGGCTCTGGGGCGAGAGCTGGTCGCCGGCGGTCCACAGCGGCGGCCGGGCCAGGCGCTCGCCGTCTTGCGGCGGCGACGGTGCTGGGGATTGGGCTGGGGATTGGGCCGGACGGACGGCGGGCGCGGGACGCGACGGCGTGGCCGGATCGGCGGCGGGCGGCGGGGCCTGCCAGACCTGCGGGACATAGACCGGCGCGGCGGCGGGCTGCGGCGTCGGCGCGGCCGGCGGCGGACTGGACAGCCGCACATAGGCGACTCCGGCCACGCCGCCGATCAGGAACACGTTGAGGGCCGCCGAGACGATCAGGCCGACCAGCAGCGGGCGAGGCAGGCTCATAGCGCGGCGGGCTCCTCGAGGGCGTCCTGCAGATCGTTGGAGACGTCGACGGCGGTCTCGATCTTGCCGTTCGCCATTTGGGCGGTCGCGACCGGCGCGGCCACGGGCAGCGCCTGGCCGCCGACGGCGACCCCGGCCAGCACCCCGGCGAAGGCGGCGGCCGACAGGCCCAGGGCCGCGCCCAGGCCGGCGATCCAGCGGCCGGCGGTGTTCGGCGCTGGCGGCGCGGCGGCGATCAGCCGGCCCAGCAGGGCGGCGTCGACGCTCTGGGCCGGCGCCAGGTCGAGCAGGCGGTCCAGGTGCGCGGCGGCGTCCAGCACGGCCGAAAGGCGCTCGGGCTGAGCCGCCAGCAGGGCGCGCGCGGCCTCGCGCTCGGCCTCCGGCCAGCGCGCGATCTCGCCGCCATAGGTTTCGGTCAGGGTCTCGAACCTATCGAGCGACATCATGACCACGCCTCCTTGCTCATCCCGCCCCCCGCAGATCGGCCAGCGACGCCTTCAGCGCCCGACGCCCACGCGCCAGCAAGCTCTCCAGCGCCTCGACGCTGATCTCCATCAGTCCGGCGGCCTCGATATTGCCCAGCCCCTGGTGGTGACACAGCACGATCGCCTCGCGCTGACGAGCCGGCAGGGCCGCCAGCGCCGCCTCGACGCGCCGCGACAGGTCCGCGCCCAGCAGGCCGGCGTCGGGGGCCGGCCCGGTGTCCACCTGTTCGGGCGGCGTGTCGGTCGCGATCTCCCGGCGGCGGCGCAGGCGGTCGTAGCAGAGGTTCAGCGCCACGCGGTGCAGCCAGGTGTCGAACCGCGCCCCGCCCGGCTTCCAGGCCCGCGCCTGCTTCCAGGCGCGCAGGAAGGTCTCCTGGGCCACGTCCTCGGCCTCGCCGGGATCGTTCAGCATGCGCCGAGACAGGGCGAGGATGCGCGGCAGGCGTCGGTCCAGCAGCGTGCGGACGGCGGACGGGTCGCCCCGTCCCACCCCCGCCAGCAAGGCCTCGTCGGGATCGTTCCCGTCGGACGCCAACCGTCAACCTACCGCGCACGTCGCCATCAGACCCCGACCTTGGCCTTGCCCTTCTTGGCCTGCAACTCCTCGAGCGTCAGGATGCCATCGTTGTTCGCATCCATCCGCTTGTAGCGCCAGGCCAGCACCTTGTTGGCCTCGGCCCGCGACAGCGAGCCGTCCTTGTCGGCGTCGAAGCGCGAGAACAGCTTCTGGCCGCGCTTGCCGGCCTTGGTCGCCTGGGCGTCGACCTTGGCGTTGCCTTCGCGGAAGGCGGCGAACTCCTCGGGCGTGATCTTGCCGTCCTTGTTGGTGTCCAGCCGCGCGAACAGCTTGTCGCCGTTGGCGGCCTGGAACTGCTCCAGGGTCATGCCGGAGGGGGCTTGAGCTGAAGAGGATTGGCCCGAAGCGGAAGAGCCCGAGGCGGTTTGCGCCAGGGCCGGGCCCGCCAGAACCAGCACGACGCCCGCGGCGATCAGGGTGCGTATGATCATCAGTGTGAGGTCTCCAAAGGATGGATGGCTCGTCCCATTGATGATTGAACGCGCGGATGCGGGGATTCCGTCGTGGACCACTGGAGATATCTGCACTCCAAAACCGGTGTCATCCCGGAAGCCTCGCAGAGGCTGTCCGGGACCCAGGGGCCGGCGCAGTGCGGTCGCCCCTGGGTCCGGCTCTCCGCTTCGCTACGGCCGGGATGACACATGGAGAACGGGGCTGGGGAACGTGAAAAGAACCCCTACCCCGGCGCCTTGACGATCGCTTCGTAGGCCGCGCGCGCCTCGGCCTTGGCCTTGGCCAGCTTGGGCTTCAGCGTCCGGAATTGGCCGACATGTCCGGCCTTGGCCATCAGCGCCTTGAAGGCCTTGGGCTCGGCCTCGACGTCGTGACCGTCCTCCAGGGCGACCTTGATCAGCTGCGAGAGGTCCTGCTCCAGCCGCCAGGCGGCTTCCAGTCGGGCCAGCGCCCCGTCGTCGGCCAAGCCCGCCGCGCGCAGGGCGAAGAGGGCCTCGCCGGTGTTCTGGGCCAGCGGGCCGCCGGCGGCCGCGTGGGCCAGCTGCAGGAACTGGGCGGCGAATTCGATGTCCACCAGGCCGCCGGGATCCAGCTTCAGGTCCCAGTCGCCCTTGCCCGGCCGCTCACGCTCCATCAGTTCGCGCATCTCGACCACGTCGGCAGCGGTCTTGGCCCAGTCGCGCGGGCGGCGCAGGGCGGCCTCGATCGCCCCCTCGGCGCGGGCCTGGAACGCCGGCGAGCTGGCCCAGACCACCCGTGCGCGGGTCAAGGCCAGCAGCTCCCAGGTCTCGGCCTCACGCTCGTAATAGTCCTCGAACGCCGCGAAGCTGACCGCCACCGGCCCCTTGGCGCCAGACGGCCGCAGCTTCATGTCGACGGCGTACAGCGTCCCTTCGCCGGTCGGCGTCGACAGAGCCGAGATCAGGCGCTGGGTGAATCGGGCGTAGAACACGTCGGCGCTCCACTCCTTCACGGCGGACATGCCGCCGGGTTCGTCCGACGCGTAGAGCGTCATCAAGTCCAGATCCGACTTGGCGGTCATCTCGCGCGAGCCGGCCTTGCCCAGGGCCACCACCGCCACCTGGCCGGGGAAGGCGCCGCCCAGCCGCTCGGTCTCGGCCAGGGCCGCCGGGGCCAGGCCGCCGATGATCAGGTCGGCCAGCTCGGCGAAGGCCCGGCCGATGTCGCGGGCGTCGGCGCTGCCGCTCATCACCCGCACCCCGATCCTGAAGCTCTGGTCGCGGAACAGCCGCCGGGCGGCGTTCATCGCGCCCTCGAAGTCCTCGGGGTCCCAAGGCGCGACGGCGGGCGTCTCGATCGGGCCGAAGAAGGCCGGGTCCAGCAGGGCGTCCAGCGCCGTCGGCCGCCGGGCCAGGGTGGTGGCCAGGCGCGGGGCGAAGGCCATGACCTCGACGATCAGCTCGAACAGCCGCGGCTGGGCCAGGAACAGCGACTGGATCTGCACGCCCGACGACAGGCCGGCGAAGAAGTCGGCGAAGCGGTTGAAGGCCGGGTCCGGCGCCCCCGTGGCGTTGGCCGCGTCCAGCAGGCGCGGGGCCAGGCGGGTGAACAGCTCGCGGCCCCGCTCGGTGCGGGTGGCGGCGATGTGGCCGTGGTGCCAGCCGCGGATGGTGGCGGCCACCCGCTCCGGCGACGAAAAGCCCATCCGTTTCAGGGTGGCCAGGGTCTCCGGATCGTCCTCGACCCCGGTGAAGACCAGGCTGCCGAACCGCGACGACAGTTCCTCCTCGCCGGCGAACAGGCGGCCGTAGCGCAGGTTGACGCCCTTGAGGATCTTGCCGACGACGGCGTCGAAGCCGCGCAGGTTGTCGTGCCCCCACAGGGCGGCGACCTTCTTGCGCTCGGCGTCGGACTCCGGGAGCTTGTGGGTCTGGTCGTCGGCGATCATCTGGGCGCGATGCTCCAGCGCCCGCAGGTCCTTGTAGGCCCCCGTCAGCCAGGCGGCGTCCTCCGGGGTGACGTGGCCGGCTTCGGCCAGGGCGGCCAGGGCGTCCAGGGTGCGCGGGCTGCGCAGATCAGGTTGGCGGCCGCCCAGGATCAGCTGCTGGGTCTGGACGAAGAACTCGATCTCACGGATGCCGCCCCGCCCCAGCTTCAGGTCCGCGCCCTTGGCGGTCAGGCGGTCGTCGACCTTGTAGGTGTGGATCTGGCGCTTGATCGAATGGATGTCGGCGATGGCCGCGAAGTCCAGGTTCCGCCGCCAGATGAACGGCTGCAAGCCCTCGAGGAAGGCCGCGCCCTCGGCCAGATCGCCGGCCGCGATCCGCGCCTTGATGTGGGCCGCCCGCTCCCAGTTCTGGCCGACGCTCTCGTAGTAGTCCATGGCCGCATCGACCGGCATGGCCGGCGGGGTCGAGGAGGGGTCGGGCCGCAGGCGCAGGTCGATGCGGAAGACATAGCCGTCGCCGGTCCGCTCCTGCAGCACCCGGCCCAGGTGGTTGGCGATCCGCACCGCCACGGCCTGGGGTTCGTGTCCCTCGGCGACCGGCAACTTGTCGGGCGCGTAGAAGATCGAGAAGTCGATGTCGCTGGAATAGTTCAGCTCGAAGGCGCCGTGCTTGCCCATGGCGATGCAGAACAGACCTGGCGCGGGGCCGGTCTCGCCATCCCCCACGTGACGCAGGGCGCCGCGATCGACCTCCTGGCGGGCGGCCTGGGCCAGGGCGGCGCGCAAGGCGGCGTCGGCAAAGCGGGTCAGCGCGCCGGTCACCTGGTCCAGATCCCAGACGCCGCCAAGGTCGCACAGGGCGGTCAGCAGGTGCAGATCGGCCTTCAGCTCGCGCAGGAGCCGGCGGGCGGTCTCGAAGTCCGGCTCGGCGGCCACGGCCTCGGCGGCGGCCAGAACCTGCACCAGGGCCTGGTCGGGATCGCCCTCCAGGATCCTGGGCAAGCGTCGGCCGTCGCGTCGCGCCAGGCCGGCCAGATAGGGCGAGGCGGCGAAGACCGGGGCTAGCGCCGCCCAGGCCGCGTCGACGCCGCCCATGGCCTCGCCCGCCCGCTTGGCGATCGCCTCATGGGCCCGCTCGGCCGCCTTGGCGTCCAGGACGGGGCCGCAYGGGGCGAGGCGGGGGCCGAGAGAGGGGCCGGAGAGCGGTCGAGTCATGCCGGCACGGTGGCCCGACTGGCGCCGGGGGACAAGACTCGCGCTTGACGTGGGAATTTACAGTTGTAACCATGCCATCCGAGGAAACGGCAGGAACCGCATCCGACGATGATCGAGCTCTTCGCCCTCGCCCTGATCCGGGCCCAGATCGCCGCCGCCGCCGCGGTGCTGCTGGTGGTGTTGTTGCGGCCGTCGGCGCGCCAGCTGTTCGGCCCGCGCCGCGCCTATGGCCTGTGGGCCATCGTGCCAGCCGCCGCGGCCGCCGCCTTCTTCCCCAGCCTGGCCGAGACCATGGACATCGGCTCGCCAGCCCAGCCGTTGGGCGTCTGGGCGTCCAAGCTCGTTTTGCTGTGGCTGGTCGGCTGCGCGATCGCCACGGCGGTCCTGGCCCTGCGCGAGCATCTGTTCCGCCGCCGCGTCCGCCAGGGCGTGGCCGGTCCCGCCGTCATGGGCGCCCTGTGGCCCCGCATCGTGCTGCCGTCCGACTTCGCCGAGCGCTTCGACGAACGCGAGCGGTCGATGATCCAGCTGCACGAGCGCACCCACATCAATCGCGGCGACCCGATCGCCAACCTGGTCATCGCCGCCATGGGGGTGCTGGGTTGGTGCAACCCGATGATCGCCCTGGCCTCGCACCTGGTCCGCATCGACCAGGAGCTGGCCTGCGACGCCACCGTCGTGGCCTTGCGCAGCGATATCCGCGCCGACTACGCCAAGGCCCTGATGAAAGCCCAGCTGAGCGTCTCGGTGTCGCCCCTGGCCTGCGGCTGGGCCACCCATCCGCTGATCCTGCGCGTCTCGCTGCTGAACCGCCGCGAGCCCAGTCTGGCTCGCGACATCACCGGCTTTCTGACCATGACCTTCCTGGCCGTGGCGACGATGGCGCTGGTCTGGAGCATCGCTCCGCGCGGCCCCGACGCCAACGATCTGCGCCCTGGCCTGGCCGCGCAGATGGACCCCTATACGGGCGCGATCGTCTGGGTGCAGGCGGACCGGTAAGCCGATCCTTCTTCCCCCTCCGGGGGAGGAGAGCCGAAGGCCCGAAGGGGGCGAGTATCGGACCCCCCACCTCACTTGCCCCCACCTGACCGCTGCGCGGTCGTCCGCCCCCGGGAAGGAGACACCCCTACTCCACCCGCGGCAGCACCAGCGCCACCCGCAGGCCCGGGCCCATGCCGTTGAATTCGCCGGGCCCCTCGGCCAGCTCCAGCCGGCCGCCGTGCGAGACGGCGACGGCCTGGACCAGCGACAGGCCAAGGCCCGCGCCGGGCTCGCTGCGGCTGTTCTCCAGCCGCACGAAGCGCTGGACGACGCGGGGGCGGTCGGCCTCTGGCACGCCCGGGCCGGTGTCGGTGACCGAGAACTCCAGCTCGCCGGACGAGGTGCGACGGGCCCGCAGCATGATGGCCCCGCCCTCGGGCGTGTACTTGATGGCGTTGTCGAGGATGTTGGCCAGGGCCTGGGCCAGGAACTCGCGATTGCCCTTGATCGGCAGGGCCGGAACGATCTCGGCCTTGAAGTCCAGGCCCTTGTCCTCGCACGACAGCTCGTAGAGCTCGGCCATGTCGGTGGCCAGTTCCGAGGCGTCGAACGTGCGCTGGTCCGGGGCCGAGCCGGCTGCCTGCAGGCGGGCGATGGCCAGCACCGCATTGAAGGTCTTCAGCACCCCGTCGGCGTCCATCAGCGCCGTCTCCAGCGCGGCCACCGGATCGCCCTTGCCGTTCTCCGCGTCGATCAGGGCCACCTCCATGCGCGCGCGCAGGCGGGTCAGGGGCGAGCGCAGGTCGTGGGCGATGGCGTCGCCGGCGTGGCGCAGGCCGCCCATCAGCCGCTCGATCCGGTCGAGCATGTCGTTCAGGCCCTCGGCCAGCTCGTCGTACTCGTCGCGCGTGCCACGCACCCGGGCCCGGGCGTGCAGATCGCCGGCCCGCACGTCGTTGACCACGTCGACCAGCCCCTGCATCGAGCGGCTGACATTGCGGCTGATCAAGATCCCGCCGGCCAAGCCCAGCAGGATGACCAGCGCCCCGGCGCCCCAAAGGGCCCGGACGATCTTGCGGACATAGGCTTCGGAGGCGTCGACGTCGGCCCCGACGAACAGGATCTCGCCATGCTCCAGCCGCTGCTGCACGCCCTTGGCGGCCGCCTTGACCTCGGCCCCGTCCAGGTCGGTCTCGGTGACCTTGAAGCTGGCCCATTCGGGGCCGTCGCCCTCGAAATTGGCGACCGGCGACTCTTCGATCGAGCCGGAAATGCGCTTGCCGCTGCGATCGGCCAGGAAATACAGGAACGGCCGCTCGCCCGTCGCCCGCTCGACGATGGTCTGGTTCAGGGCGTCGACGCCGCCCTGGCGGTAGGTGGCCTCCAGGCTCTCGAACTCGCGGCTGATCTCGGCCTGGGCGCGGCGGTTCACCTCGCCGGCCGTGGCTACGTAGATATAGCCCAGGAAGGCGCTGGCGGCCGCCGCGAACAGGGCCAGAAACAGCAGGGTCAGCCGGAACGGCGTGGTGCGGAGAAGGCGCGGCAGACGCATGGGGCTCTAGGATTTCTTGCCAAGCAGCGCCGATACATCTTGGCGGCTGTCGAGGATACGGAGAACGAGGATGCCGGCGCCATCGGGTAGAGGCCGGTAGATGATGATCCAAGGTCGGACGCTGAAACCGCGGAGGATCCCTGGCGCATCGGAGCGCGACGGACCCAGCAGAGGCCTTCTGGCCAATCGCTCGGCCGCCTTGTCCAAGCGCCTCAGAATGGCTTCAGCGGGCTGGTGGCCCCCATCCTGCGCGACCCAGGCGTAGACGCGCCGGAAGTCACGTTTCGCGGCCGCGGATTTAACGACCGTCGGCGCGCCCATCAGCCCTTCTGGTTCTTCTCGAACTCGGCGCGAGCGTCGGCTAGCATTTCCTCAAAATTCCAAGGCGTAGGCGGCTCAGCTTCCGCGAGCGCCTCCGCGACCAGCTCGTTAATGGCTTCGCGGTTTCGCTCGAACCAAGCGTCCTCTTCGGCCTGCGTCAGCGGCGGGCCATACAGGTCCGACAGATCGTCGACGTCGTCAGCCTCGGGTTTGGCAGGCTTGTTCATGATCTGATCCTACCACGCCGCCCGCGGATCGCCTACGGATCGAGCCGGTAGCCGGCGCCGCGGACGGTCTGCAGCATGGCCCGATCGAAGCCCTTGTCGATCTTCGAACGCAGGCGCGAGATGTGTACGTCGATGACGTTGGTCTGCGGATCGAAGTGATACTCCCAGACCTTCTCCAGCAGCATGGTGCGGGTCACCGACTGGCCGGCGTGGCGCATCATGAACTCCAGCAGCTGGAATTCGCGCGGCTGCAGGTCGATCTCCTTGCCCTGGCGATGGACCGTCCGGTTGATCAGGTTCATCTCCAGCTCGCCCACCTTCAGGGTGGTGGCGACCGCGCCGGTTTCGCGGCGGCGCGACAGGGCCTCGACCCGGGCCATCAGCTCGGGGAAGGCATACGGCTTGACCAGGTAGTCGTCGGCGCCGGCCTTCAGGCCGGTGACGCGGTCGCCCACCTCGCCCAGGGCCGACAGGAACAGCACCGGCGTCTGGTCGCCCTCGCGGCGCAGGGTCTCGACCACTTGAACGCCGTCCATCTTGGGCATCATGCGGTCGACGATCAGCACGTCGTAGCCGCCCTTCTGAGCCTCGCCGAGCCCCGCCTCGCCGTCGGGCGCGTGCTGGACGTCGTAGCCGGCTTCCTTGAGGCCGTGCGCCATGGCGGCGGCGGCCTCCAGATCGTCCTCGATAATCAGAATACGCATCAGTGAGCCCCTCATGCGCGAACACAGCGGTGGAACGATCGACGTTCTCCCGATTCTGGTCGATCGCGCGATAGTTGCTCCTCGAATACCGGTTTCGGAGAGCGGCGTAACTTAAACCTTCGACAGATACGAAAAAGCCCCGCTCCGGCGGACCGGAGCGGGGCTGGATCGTTCGACCCGGTTCGCTTATGGGGATCGCCTTACGGGGCGATCTTCAGCGGCACGAAGACCGGGCGGTTCTGGCGGATGATCTTGACCAGAACGCTGGTGCGGCCGGCCTTCTTGGCGTTGGCCACCGCGGCGTTGACCTCTGCCACGCTGGAGACCGCCGCGCCGTTGATGTTGGACAGGACGTCGCCCTTGGCCAGGCCCTTCTCGCCCGCGTCGCTGTCGCCCTTCACGCCGGTGACCAGCAGGCCCTTGATCTCGCTGTCGATCTTATAGGTCTGGCGCGAGGCCGGATCGATCGCGCCCAGGGTCAGACCCAGGGAGTCGACTCGCTGGCTGGCGGGCTTGTCCGGGGTCGGCGTCGTACCGCCGTCCTGATCCTGATCGTCGTCGTTCAGGCCCAGGGCGTTCTCGGCCGGACGCGTGCCCGACTTGACGTCGACCGTGCGCGGCTTGCCATCGCGGATGACCGTCATCCGGATCGTCTCGCCCGGACGGGCCTTGGCCACTTCGCGGGTCAGTTCCGAGCGATTGGCGACGGTCACGCCGTTGACGGCGGTCAGGATGTCGTCCGGCAGCAGGCCCGACTTGGCGGCGGGACCGCCCGGAACCAGCTCGGCGACGATCGCGCCCTTCACGTCCTTCAGGCCCAGAGCCTCGGCCGACTCGGCGCTGAAGTCCTGGATGGTGACGCCGATATAGCCGCGCACGACCTTGCCGCTCGAGATCAGCTGCTTGGCGGTCGCCTCGGCGATGTCGGCCGGAATGGCGAAGCCGATGCCGACCGAGCCGCCCGACGGCGAGTAGATGGCGCTGTTGACGCCGATCACCCGGCCGTAGATGTCGAAGCTGGGACCACCCGAATTGCCCCGATTGATCGGCGCGTCGATCTGGATGTAGTTCACGAACGACGACGTGACGTCCTGCAGGTCGCGGTTATAGGCCGAGATGATGCCGGCGGTCGCCGTGCCGCCCAGGCCGAACGGGTTGCCGATCGTGATCACCCAGTCGCCGACCCGCGGCTTGGCCTGGTTCTCGAAGTTCACATACGGAAAGTCGGCGCCCTTGGCTTTCGGGTCGACGACCTTGATCACCGCCAGGTCCGTGCCTTCGTCGCGTCCGACCAGCGTGGCCTTCAGTTCGCGGCCGTCCTTCATCACCACCTGGATGTCGTCGGCGTCGGCCACGACGTGGTTGTTGGTGACGATGTAGCCGTCGGCCGAGATGAAGAAGCCCGAGCCGGCCGACTGCTGCTTCGGCGTGGCGGGCGTGTCGCCGTCGTCGTCCTGGCCCTGGCCCGGAACCGGCTTGCCCTTCTGGCCGCGTGGCACGATGTCGAAGCCTTCCAGGCCCGGGATGCGCAGCGCCTGGGGCGAGGCCTTGGACGTCACGTTGATCTGGACGACCGCGGGGGAAACCTTCTCGAAGATGTCGGCGAACGACAGCGGCGCGCCCGGCGGCGGGGCGAAGGACGGCGCGCCGGCCACCGCGGCACGGATCGCCGGAGCCTCGGCGGCGCCCGCCGTACCCATACGCATGCCGACCCCGGCCAGAGCCGCGCAGGCCACGCCCGCGCCAGCGACGGCGCCCACAATGAATCCCGACTTCCTAGCGGTCATTCGTCTTTCCTCATCCGCGCGGTCCGCGCGGCTCCTTCGCATCACCCGCGCGCCCGGCGCGCGGTTCACAGTCGATCTGAGAACCTAGTCCCGACAATAAAAGGTGCAATGGTTCTCGAATTATCTTTCCGTCATCCGGAAGGCGWTTCTTGCGGCCCCTTTTCGGCGCAATCGTGTCAATCGTCTTCCAGCAAACGCCTCAGACGGTCTTCCTCGTCCTGCGAAAGCTCTGTCTGCTCCGTTTCGCGGCGCCGCAGAAGCCCGAACATCAGTCCGCCCCCAAGCAACAGCACGCCGGCCGGAGCCAGCCACAGCACGGCGTTGCCGGCCGAGAACCTTGGCTTCAGCAGCACGAACTCGCCGTAGCGCTGCACCAGGAACGCGCGGATCTCGCGATCGTCACGGCCCTGTTTGACCTGTTCGCGAACAATCCGCCGCAGGTCTCCGGCCAGCTGGGCCTCGGAATCGTCGATCGACTCGTTCTGGCAGACCAGGCAGCGGACTTCCTTGAAGAGCTCGCGGGCGCGGGCTTCCTGGGCCGGATCGGACAATCGCTCGGACGGCTCCGAGGCGCTGCCCATCAGGGCGACGGCGGCCAGGGCGATGGCGAGGGCGCGGACACGTCCTTCTTCCCCCTTTGGGGGAGGATGGCCGAAGGCCCGGAGGGGGCGAGTGATCCAACGGAGCAGGGTTCGAAGAGCCCCCTCCACCGCCGTTCGGCGGTTCCCCTCCCCCAGAGGGGGAAGAAGGAGAGATCTCAGCCCCCTCACGACACCACCGCCTCGCCCCGGCGTCCGAAGCCGAGGCGGGCGCGGCGGTCGGACAGCGACACGACGCCGCCCAGGGCCATGATCAGCGGGCCCAGGAAGATCAGCCGCACCCAGGGGTTCACATAGGCGCGGACCAGCCAGGCCGGCTTGCCGCCCTCGCCCGCCCGGCGCTCGCCCAGCACGACATAGATGTCGTCCAGAAAACGGGGGCAGATGGCGACTTCCGAGGTGGTCTGGGCCCCGGTCGGGTAAAAGCGGCGCTCGGGTTCGGCGTGGCAGACCTCGGTCCCGGCCTTGTTGGTCACCTTCACCACGCCGCGCTCGGCCAGGTAGTTGGGGCCCTCGACCGTGCCGACGTCGCTGAGCGTCAGGGTGTAGGCGCCGAGCGCATGGCTCTCGTTCAGGCTCAGGGCCTGGGCCGCCTCGACCCGCCAGGCGGTCTCGAACGAGGCCCCCAGCACGAAGATCCCAAGGCCGGCGTGGGCCAGGGTCGTGCCCCAGGCGCCGCGCGGCAGGCCGCGCGACCGGCGCAGGCTTTCGGTGGCGGGGACGCGGAACAGCTTCAGGCGATCGGCCATCTCCAGCAGCGCTCCGCCGATCAGCCAGAAGCCGACGACGAGACCGCCGCTGGCCAGGGCCTTGCGCGGCTGGACGACGCCATAGGCGATCAGGCCCAGGACGGCGGCGACGGCTAGCACGACCCACAGCCGGCGCGCCACGCCCCGCGCGTCGCCGCGCTTCCAGGCCAGCAGCGGCCCGGCCGGCAGGATGGCGAACGCCAGGATCATCAGCGGGACGAAGGTCATGTTGAAGAACGGCGCGCCGACCGAGACGGCCTCGCCGTCCAGGGCCTCGCGGATCAGCGGATACAGGGTGCCCAGCAGCACCACCGCCGTCGCCGTCGACAGCAGGATGTTGTTGAGCACGATGGCGCTCTCGCGGCTGATGGTGCGGAACTGGCCGCCCGGGTTCAGGCTCGGGGCGCGCAGGGCGAACAGCAGGAAGCCGGTCCCCGCCGCCAGACCCATCATGATCAGCAGCAGCACGCCGCGCGTCGGGTCGACGGCGAAGGCGTGGACGCTGGTCAGCACGCCCGAGCGCACCAGGAAGGCGCCCAGCATCGAGAAGGTGAAGGCCGCCAGGGCCAGGAAGGCGGTCCAGCCGGGCAAGGCGCCGCGCTTCTCGGTGACGATGGCCGAGTGCAGCAGGGCCGCACCAATCAGCCAGGGCATGAAGCTGGCGTTCTCGACCGGATCCCAGAACCACCAGCCGCCCCAGCCCAGCTCGTAATAGGCCCAGAAGGCGCCCAGCGTGATGCCGATGGTCAGCAGGCTCCAGGCCGCCAGGGTCCACGGCCRCACCCAGCGGGCCCAGGCCGCGTCGATCCGGCCCTCGATCAGGGCCGCCATCGACAGCGAATAGACCACCGAGAAGCCGACATAGCCGCTGTAGAGGAACGGCGGGTGGACCGCGAGCGCCCAGTCCTGCAGCAGCGGATTGAGCGAACGGCCCTCCACCGGAACGTCCAGCAACCGCGCCATCGGGTTCGAGGCGAAGACGGTATAGGCCAGGAACAGCACGCCCAGCGCGCCTTGCACGGCCAGGGCGTAGGCCCGCAGGCGCGGCGGCAGGCTGTCGCCGAACACCGCCATGGCCGCGCCATAGCCGGTCAGCACCAGGCACCACAGCAGCATCGAGCCCTCGTGGCTGCCCCAGGCGCCGGCCACCTTGAACAGCAGCGGCTTGGCCGTGTGCGAGTTGGCCGCGACATTGGCGACCGAGAAGTCCGAGACCACGAAGGCGTAAACTAGGGCCGCGAACGCGACCAGGACGGCGACGAAGGTGGCGATGGCCGCGCCCTGGCCGGCCCCGGCCAGCACCGGCGAGCGCCGCGCGCCGCCGACGGCCGACAGCCCGGTCTGGGCGACCGACAGCATCAGCGACAGGATCAGGGCGAAGGCGCCGAGTTCGACGATCATCGCATCCCCCCCCTTCTCCCCTTGCGGGAGAAGGTGTCGCGCAGCGACGGATGAGGGGTCGCGCAGGCCTTTCCGGACAGGGCTTTCAACCCCTCATCCGACCCGCCGCGCGGGCCACCTTCTCCCGCAAGGGGAGAAGGAAGTTGGTGCGAGGTCATCGCTTGTAGCCCTCATACGCCGGCGCACCCGCCCCCTCGCCGCGCCATTCGCCCTGCTTCTTCAACGCCTTGGCGACGTCGCGGGGCATGTAGCGTTCGTCGTGCTTGGCCAGCACCTGCTTGGCGACGAAGGTTCCGTTCGCGTCGAAGGTCCCGTCGGCGACGATCCCTTGGCCCTCGCGAAACAGGTCGGGCAGGTCGCCGTGATAGACCACCTTGGCCGTGGCCCTCTGGTCGGCGACCACGAACTCGACGTCGCCGCCCGGGTGCTTGACCACGCTGCCATGCTGGACCAGGCCGCCCAGCTGGACCTTACGGCCAGGAGCGACGTGGGCCTCCTGGGCCTGGGCCGGGGTGTAGAACAGCGAGATGCTGTCGCGCAGGCCATACAGGGCCAGGCCGACGGCCAGGGCCAGCACCGGCGCGATGGCCAGCAGGATGGTCAGGCGGCGGCGCGCCTTGCGGGATTTGGGCCAGAAACTCATGGCGCGGTCGTCTTTTGAGCGGGCGTGTCGGCGGCCTGGCGCAGGGCCGACAGCACCTTGGGCTGATCCTTGAAGCGGGCCGTCGCGCTCGCCAGCGCCGCATCGCGCTTGGCGGTCTCGCCCAGCACGGCGTAGGCGCGGACCAGGCGGACCCAGCCGCCGGGATCGTCGGGCGACTGGGCCAGGCGCGCGGCCAGGCCCTCGACCATGCCGGCGATCATGCCCTGGACCTGTGGATTGGCGTCGGCGGCGGGCTCGGCGCTGGGCAGGCCGCCAGAGGCCTCGACCCGGGCGATCTCCTGGGTCAGGGCCGCGCGGCCGGGATCGGCGGCGGGCAGGCCGGCCGCCAGGGCGCGCCAGTCGGAGAGGCCGCCCGTCACGTCGCCGTCGGCGATCTTGCCGCGCGCCAGGTAGTAGCGAGCGCGCAGGTCGTTCGGATCGACCTTCACCGCCTCGCCGAACGCCAGCTTGGCGTCGGCGCCGACATCGCCTTTCGCCTCCATGACGAAGGTCTCGCCCAGCAGGCTCCAGACGTCGGCGCGCTTGGGGGCCAAACGGACGGCCTTGCGCAGCGCCGCTTCGGCGCCGGACAGGTCGCCCGCGGCGGCGCGGGCCTTGGCCAGGAACAGCAACGGCTCGGGGTCCTTGGGCCGCTCGGCGGCGACGCCCTCCAGAACGGCGGCGATCTTCTCGGGCTCAAGGGTGGCCGGGTCGGCGGCCTTCCATTCGGCCACGCGCTTGGCGTAGGGCTGGTCGGGCAGCTCGGGACGGCCCAGCACGACATAGAGGCCGGCGGTGGCGACGCAGGCCGCGCCGATGGCCGCGACCACGGCCTTGCGTGGACCGACGCCGTCGCGGGACCAGCTCTCGGCCTGGTCAGCGGCGGCCAGCAGGCCACGGCCCGCCTCGGCGCGGGCGGCCTTCAGCTCGGTTTCGGCCAGCAGGCCGTCGATGGCCAGGCGCTCGACCTCGGCCAGGCGGCGGCGATGCGGCTCCAGCCGGGTCTGGGCGTCGTCGACGGGCCGGGCCCGCGCCGCGCCGCGCAGCACCAGCCCCGCCGTCGCGGCCGACAGCCCCGCCGCGGCGATCCAGAAAGCGATCATGGCCGCGTGGTAGCGTGTTCCCGCGCCGGCCGTTAGCGGAAAAAGCGCTTAAGTGGGGTGGATATCCGCGTCATGCTCGACGCGACGCCGACGGAGACCTCATGACGCCGATTCTGCTGATCCCAGGCCTGCTGTGCTCGGAAGAGATCTTCGCGCCGCAACTGCCCGCCCTGTGGCCCTACGGCCCCGTGACGATCGCCCAGACCCTGGCCGGCGACACCCTCGCCGACATGGCCGCGCGGATCCTGGCGCACGCCCCGCCGCGCTTCGCCTTGGTCGGCGTCTCGATGGGCGGCTACCTGGCGTTCGAGATCCTGCGCCAAGCGCCCGAACGGGTCGCGAAGCTGGCCCTGATCTGCACCTCGGCTCGTCCCGACACGCCCGAACAGACCGCTGGCCGCCGCAAGATGGTCGAGCAGGCTCGCGCCGTCGGTTTCGAGCGGTTCTGCGCCCTGGGCGCCGACGCCCTGACCCATCCCAGCCGCAAGGGCGAGCCGGAACTCAACGCCATCAGTCTGCGCATGGGCCGCGCGGTGGGCCTGGAGGCCTTCGCCCGCCAGACCGAGGCGGTGATCGGCCGCGCCGACAGCCGGCCGCTGCTGGCCTCGATCAAGGTCCCGACCGTGATCGTGGTGGGCGATACCGACCCGCTGACCCCGGCGGCGCTGTCGGAGGAGATGGCCGCGGCGATCCCCGGCGCGAAACTGGTCATCGCGCCGACCTGCGGCCACGTGATCACGCTGGAACGGCCCGAGGTGGTCAACGCGGCGTTGGTGGCTTGGCTGGGAACTTAACCCAGCCGTCTTCCAGGCGAGGAACTTGGCGCGTCGTCCATTTAACCCGCCTCCCTGGGCCTTGTGCCCAGGGCCCATCGTTCAGCGAGCAACGCGCCAGACGAGCGCTCGCAACGCCACCGAGATCAGCCAGCGACGGTTCAAGCGCATCATTCGCCTCCTGGATGGGAGATCGCGTCTTCGGCGGCATTATAGCGCCTGCAACGCTAAACTGTCGTGCCGAGCTCCAGACCAAGACAGCGACCTAATTGCGGGCCGAACGGGTGCGTTAGCCGGTAGCGCGTTCCGTGCTATCTTCGCTCTCTTTCCTTTGTGCGGGGGCTGTAATGAATCGGGCAGTAATCGCGTCGATACTGCTGTTCTTTGCCTTCGCCGCCCTCCCGGCTTACGGCCAAGCACAAGATGTCCAGCGAGCGATCGCGATGGATCCAGTTCGCGATCCCGCCTTTCCCCCAAGGAAGGAGGTCATTCATGTACCGAGCGGCGGGACGATCATCAACGGCGTCGTCTACACGGCATCCGGACCGGGGCCGCATCCTACCTTCGTGTTCTTCCATGGCTTGCCTGGCACTGAGCGCAATCTCGATCTAGCGCAGGCGGTGCGCAGAGCGGGCTGGAACGCGGTCACCGTCAATTATCGCGGTTCGTGGGGAAGCGGCGGCTCATTCCGGTTCGCGAACACCCTTKAAGATGCGAAGGCAACCCTCGCCTTCATTCGCGATCCGGCGAATGCGAAGAAGCTCGGCATAGACACCAGCCGCATCGCCATCGGTGGCCATAGCATGGGCGGCTGGGTGACGGCGCACACGCTGGCCGATGATCCTGCCCTGCTCGGCGGTGTCATCTTTTCAGCGGGCGACTTTGGAAAGGTAGGGCTGAATGCGCGTGCCGATCATGCCGCGATCTCCGCCCGCATGAATGACGTCCGCGAAACCCTGGTCGATGTGACCGGCGACAGCATGGCGGATGAACTGGCTGCAAATGCCGACGCCTGGTCCTTCACCAACCTGGCGCCTCGCCTGGCCGGCCGGCGACTGCTCATTCTCTACAGCGAGGACTTCGCGAAGCCCTATTCGCTGACGCTTATCGAAGCCATGAAGAAAGTCCCGGGCTCCCTGGCTGTATCCGCCTATACGCCGACCGACCATGACTGGTCCGATGCGCGCATCTCGCTAGAAACGCAGGTCCTGACCTGGCTGGCGAGCTTGCCCGCGGGCCGGTAGCGACTGCGGATGCATTGGAATGCAGCCGTCCGTTTATATGTCTATGTGGGACTAGTCAGTCGACCGGAAGCGTTCGAATGGTTTGGTCCGACGGCCGCTATCGTAGGGATATGGCGTAAGCGTAGTGCCCATCATCATCGGGCGAGGAAGGCGGGTTATTTGTGGGCGTTGTGGTGAGTAATCCCTAAGCCGCGATCGCCGCCGCCGCCCGGCGGCGCACGATCTCGGCGGTCTTGTCGTCGCGGGTGTAGGCGATGAAGCCGGCCGCCACGTCCAGATATTTGACCGCCAGGCCGGCGTCGCCGCCCTCGCCGGTGCGGGCCACGTGCAGGACGTCCTCGATATAGGGGTCGAGGCGGCCGTTCAGCTTTTCCAGGATCTTGTTGCGCGAGGTGCCGTAACCGGCCTTGTCGGCGCAGGTGCGCAGCTCGGCCACGAAGGCCAGCGCGCCCTGGGCGCGGCGGATCAGCGCCTCGTCCGGCTCGTCGACCAGCTTGGCGACGCCGCGGGCGCCCTTCTTGGCCATCATCGAGATGGGCCGGGTCGGCAGGGCCTGCTCCAGCGCCTTGTCGGACTGGTCCATGCGGATCTCGCAGGCCTTGGCCATGGTCTGCTTGAAGCGCGCCAGGCGCTTGCCCCAGGGGCCGTCCTTGTTGATGTCGACCGACTGCTGGAACTCGACGATCTGCAGGTGGACCTTGTGCGCGCCCTGGGCGGCCTGGCGGCCCGCCTTCTCGCCGCCGGCGAAATCGAACTCCTCGACCCGGCGGACCGAGGCCTCGATGTCGGCCAGGATGCGTTCGCCGAACGCCTTGACCTCCGACGAGGCCAGGTAGCGGTCGGAGGGACGGTCCATCACGGCCGAGATCACCCGCATGATCCGCCAGTCGTCGGGCAGGTGGGCGGACAGGATGTCCAGCAGCAGGGGCCCGGCGTCGTCGCTGATCCGGCTGGCGTCGCGATAGGCCAGCTTGGCGGCGGTGGCGCGATCCTCGGACATGCGGCTGACCCATTCCGACAGCTTGGGCAGACACGAGCGGGCGATGGAGGACAGCTGCAGGCACAGGGCCAGGTGCTCGGGATCGCACAGCGAGCGCACGCTGTCGAAGGCGGCGTTCTCGGGGTCGCGCAGGCCGGCGGCGGCGCTCTTGCACAGCTCGTCGAAGACTTCGGGGACGCCGTTCTCGAGGTCCCAGGGATTGCACTTGGCCGCGGCTTCCTCGACGCGGCTGGGCGCGATGACCTTCAGCGCCTTCCACAGGCGCGACAGCACCGGCGCGGGAAACGAGACGCAGCCCTCGCCGCGCGCGGCGCACAGCGGCACGATCGGGGCCAGGATGTTGTTGCGGACGAATCGGTTGGCGGTCTCGTCCTCGACCAGATTGCGCACGGCGGCCAGCGATCCGGTCGCGCCGGCGCTCGACAGCGCCAGCTCAAGGCTGCGCAAAGCCGCGTCCGGAGCGGTTTCCACCAGCGTCCGGATGATCTGCAGTTTGTGCGCGGCGATGGCGGCCATGGTCCCCCGTGTCGGAGCAGCGGATTCCGACAGGCGTCAACCATGTTCGGAACGAGGTTAAGGATTTCCGAAACCCGAGGAAATTCATAGCCCCCGTAGCGAGATGTCGCGGCCAGAAAGCCCTGACCTACTATAGGTTTAGCCAACCAGGGCGAGGGCGCGCGAAAGGCCCGTCCGCGACGAAACGTCACAACCATAGGTCATGTTTCGGCGCGCGGCAGATCCAGGCTGACGCGCAATCCGCCCAGTGGTGATTCACCAAGCTTGACCGACCCGCCGTAGGCGCGGGCCAGTTCGTCGACGATCGACAGGCCAAGGCCCGAGCCCGGCGCGTTCTCGTCCAGCCTTTGGCCGCGCTTCAGCGCCTGGGCGCGCTCGTCGGGCGGCAGACCGGGGCCGTCGTCGTCGACGGTCAGCAGCATCCGGCCCTCGCCCGCCGGGGCGGCCTCGACCCGGATCTTGCCCCGGCACCACTTGCCGGCGTTTTCCATGACGTTGCCGGCCAGTTCCAAGAGGTCCTGCTTCTCGCCCTGGAAGGCCAGATCCTCGGGACAGCGCCAGTCGATCTCGACGCCCCGCCCTTCCGCCTTGTCCTGGAAGATGCGCTCCAGGGTCACGGCCAGCTCGTCCAGGATCGGCTCGACCGGCGTGCGCTCGCCGCTAGTCTGGGAGCGGGCGGCGGCGCGGGCCCGGCGCAGGTGGTGGTCGACCTGCTCGCGCATGGTCTGAGCCTGGCGCTCGACCACCTCGGCCAGCTGGCCCGGCTGCTGGCTGGCCTCGGTCAGCATCACCGACAGCGGCGTCTTCAGGGCGTGGGCCAGGTTGCCGACGTGGGTGCGCTGGCGCTCGACGACTTCCTGGTTGTGGGCCAGCAGGGCGTTCAGCTCGCCGGCCAGCGGCGCCAGCTCCTCGGGATAGATCCCGTCCACCCGTTCGGCCTTGCCCCGGCGCACGGCGGCCACCTCGCGGCGCAGGCGGAACAGCGGCTGCAGGCCGAAGCGAACCTGCACCACCACCGCCAGGATCAGGCCGCCGCCCAGGATCAGCAGGGCGATGGCGGTGATGCCGGCGAAGCGGTCGGCGTCGGCGTCGATCGGCGAGCGGTCCTCGGCGGCCAGGAACACCACCGGATTGGCGTAGCCCGGCAGCCGCGTCAGGATGGCGGCCGCCCGCAGCGGCTTGTCCTGCGGCCCGCGCATGTCGAAATACTGGGTCTTGCCCGGGGCGCCGTCCAGCTGGTCGATCTGGGCCGAGGCCAGCATCAGGTCGCTGTCGAACAGCGAGCGCGAGCGCACGATCGGCCGCATCGATCCGTCCGCCAGCCGGTCCAGGATCACCCAGTAGCGGCCGGAATAGGCGCGCGTCGCCCGGATGTCGGTCAGCACCGGCGCGCGCAGCTGGCCATCCTCGACCGTCGAGCCGGCATAGAGGTCGTCGGTCAGCACGGCCAGCGACTGGTCGAACCGGCGGATGGCCGCGCCGCGGAACTGGGCGGTCAGGAAGACGCCGGTGATCACCATGACCAGCAGCGTCCAGATCCCGGCGATCAGGACCAGGCGGCGGACCAGCGAACGGCGGCGCAGGTCCAGCACTGGGTTAGGCTGCGCTCTCGCCTTCCAGCGGGGTCAGGCGATAGCCCAGGCCGCGGACGGTCTCGATGCGGTCGGCGCCCAGCTTCTTGCGCAGGCGGCCGATGAACACCTCGATGGTGTTGGAGTCGCGGTCGAAGTCCTGGTCGTACAGGTGCTCGACCAGCTCGGTGCGGCCGATCACCCGGCCCTGGTGCATCATCATGTAGTGCAGCAGGCGGTATTCCAGCGAGGTCAGGCGCAGCGGCTCGCCGTTGACGCTGGCGCGGGCCGCGCGCGGGTCCAGGCGCAGGGCGCCGCATGACAGCGACGGCGCGGCGTGGCCGGCCGAGCGGCGCAGCAGGGCGCGCAGGCGGGCCAACAGCTCTTCGGTGTGAAACGGCTTGGCCAGGTAGTCGTCAGCCCCGGCGTCGAACCCGGCGACCTTGTCGCTCCAGGCGCCGCGCGCGGTCAGGATCAGCACGGGCGTGGCGACATTGCCGCGCCGCCAGCGCTCCAGCACCGACACGCCGTCCACCTTGGGCAGGCCAAGATCCAGGATCACCGCGTCATAGGGTTCGGTCTCGCCCAGGAACTGGGCTTCCTCGCCGTCCGGGGCGTGGTCGACGGCATAGCCGGCGTCGCCCAGGGCCAGCTTCAACTGACGCGACAGGTCGGGATCGTCCTCGACGAGCAGGATACGCATGCGTTTAGAAAGCTCCTTAGCCCCCGCTGAGGATTTGACCCGTGCGGGCGTCGACGATGAAGTCGATACGACGGCCGTCGGCCGCGGCCCAACGGACACGATAGGTGGAGCCCTCGAGGCCCGCGTCCAGCACCCGGCCCGGCACGCGGCGGCCGATCATCTCGATCACCCGCGACAACGGCACCAGCTGGCCCGACTGCACGCCGCCCCGCGCCTGGTCCGACTGGGCGCGCCAATCGGCGCCCAGCGAGTCAGGGCCACGACGCTGCGCGGACGCCATGCCCGGAAGGGCGGCGGCCAGCGCGGCGGCGACGAGAATGACGCGGATCGTTTTCATGCTCTCCGGTCTAACGGACCCCGGCTGAATGGAGACTGAACGCAGGGGTTATGAACGGGCTGCGTCCTTCTGTCACGGATAGACACGCTTCCAACGCGCCGGACGGCCCAGATCCGTCGCGGGCGGTCACGAGGCGGTCAGGGTTCGCGCCAAAACCCCTCTCTCAGAGAGAGGGAATTTCGGTCACATCGCGATCAGGCTCTTCCGGAAGGTCAGCCGCACCGTGCGCCCCAGCGGGTCCAGGTAGTCGGCCTGATAGGCCTGGGGCGTGGCGCCCTTGGCGTCCTTCACGATCGGGCGGCTGTAGAACAGGTTGTCGGCCGCCAGGGTGATCCGGGTCCCGGCCAGCCACCTGGACGCCTTGCCCGCCTTCACGTCGCGCGGGACCTCGTAGAAGGCCGACAGGTTGATCGTGGCCTGGTCGTCGAAGCGCAGGGCCCCACCGTTGGTCGGGCCGGCGTCGATGACGCTGCCGCCGCGCCAGTTTCCGTTCAAGTTGAAGCCGACGCCCTGCTTGAAGGCGTTGAGGCGGAAGCTCAGCTCGCGTTTGGGCTGGCCCCGGCGGCTGGTGCTGGCGCCGTTCAGCAGGTCCAGCGGGGCCAGGCCCCGGCGCAAGGTGGTCTCGTCGCGCAGCCGCCAGGTGTAGTTGACCGACAGCTGCACCTGGCCAGCCTGCTTGCGGTCCTTCTTGACCGCGCCCTTCTTGTCGGCGGTCTGGCCCAGGAACCGCGTCAGGTTGATCCCGCCGCGCAGCTCCTCGCGGTCGATGGCCTCGAAGTTCAGCGGACGGCTGTCGATCGCCGTCAGGGCGCCGTCGGCGTTGCGGGTGAAGCGCTCGGGGAAGGCCGCCTCCAGGGCCGGGGTGATCAGCGGGAAGGACGAGATCGGATCCTCGATCCGGGTGCGCACATAGTTGGCGTTCAGGGTCAGCCGCGTCGGGCCGCCCTCGCGCCCCATCGGGCGCAGGTTGACCCCGGCCCGCAGCACCTTGCGGCGGTCGTTCATCAGGCCGGTGTTGCCGCCTTCGAGCCGGCTGACCGTGACGCTCTGGCCGGTGGCGAAGTCGAACACCGTGACGCTGGGGGTCAGCACCACCGGGTCGGCGATCTGGTTGGCGTTGGGCGCGGTCTCTTCCTGGCTGACGCTGAGATTGAAGGTCAGCAGCTTGTCCGGCGACCAGTGCAGGCCCGCGCCGAACGCCAGGCGGTCCTTGTAGGTCTGGACGTCGTAGCCGGCGTTCAGGCTGGCGGTCAGCTCGCCCAGCGCCGGCAGCACCTCGTGCGAGCGACTGGCCAGCGGCACGTCGATGTCGCCCTGCACCGAGACCACGCGGCGGTCATAGGCGCTGTGGGTCGGCACATTGGCGCGGACGGCGTCGGAGGTCTGCTTGACCCGCTCGCCGCCGACCTTGACCGTCGAGGAGATGCGGCCGGCCGGGATCTCGGCGACGTCGCCGTTCAAGACCAGCTCGGCCTTGGCGGCGTTGGACTTCGACTTGGCGCGGTCGCGCGGGTTGGCCTTGAGCAGGGCGCGGGGGACTGGACCGAACGGATTGACCGCCGGATCGCGGGCGGCGATGGCGGTCTTCCAGGCGCTGGAGTCGACGCCGCGACCGGTCACCGTCTCGCTGGTGTTGCGGTCGTAGTTGCCGGTCAGCGACCAGCGCCAGTCGCCGACATAGCCGTTGGCGGCCATGGCCAGTTGCCCCTTGAAGGCGTCGACCTCGCGCCGTTGCGACCAGGGCGCGTCGAGATAGCGATAGACGGTGACGTCCCGCGCGAACGGCGAGAACGGGCTGCCCGCCGGCAGCTTCACCGAGGTGGCGGGCAGGCCCAGATAGCTGGTGCGCTGGGCGTCCTCGAGATTGACGCTCAGGGTGACGCTGACCTTGCGGGCCAGGTCGCGGGTGATGGCGGCCTTGAAGGTCCCCTGCTCCAGCGACGGCAGCAGGCTGCGGTTGGCGGTGACGCCGGTCAGTTCGGGATTGCCCGCGCCCGCCGCGAAGGCCGACAGCGGGACGGACCCGTCCGCCGCCGCCTCTGGAGCGCGGACCAAGGTGACGCGGCCGCCGGCCAGAGCCGACAGGGCCGGGTCGATCTCGCTGCCGAATGGCGAACCGGCGACGTTGCCCACGAGGCCGTAGGGCGAGGTCGCCGAAGGAGCGCGGACGATGTCGCGCTCGGCCTCGAATAGGGTCGATTCCCGGCGCCAGTCGAAGCCCGCCGTGGTCCGCTCGTCGCCGGCCAGGCGGAACAGGTCGCCGTTCAGATGCTCGGCGTGGCGGCCGCCGGCCGTGGCGCCCGTCTCCTCGGCCTCGACGGCGACCGAGGCGAAGCGCTTGCGCAGGATGAAGTTCACGACCCGCTGGTTGGGCCGATAGCCGTAGGACAGGGCCGCGGCCGGCGACAGCACGTCCATGCGCTGGATGGCCTGGGCCGGCAGGCCGCTGATCTCCTGGAAGCCCGAGATGCGCCGGCCATTGGCCAGGTAGATCGGCGGCGGGGCGTCGGGCTCGCCGGTCGAGATCTCGGCCCCCAGTAGCGCGATCAGCTCCTGCACGGTGCTGGCCCCCGTGCCCTCGATCTCGGCGGCGTCCAGGGTCAGGTCGGGCTGGACGGGGCCTTCGGTCTTGCCGCGCGGCGCGGCCTTGATCACCAGACTGTCGACGAGACCGGTCTGCTCGCTCTCGGGCGGCGGCGGGGTAACCGGTGTCTCCTGAACGGGCGCGGCGATCTGCAGGAGCGCCAGGACGCTGACCAGAACCATCAAAGCCGCCCCGACGCCGAACCTGAACCCAGGAATTCCCTAGGATGGGCGCGGGCGAGAGGCAAGGGGCGGAAAGCGCCCCCTCCGGCCCTCCGGGCCACCTCCCCCGCTGCGCAGGGGAGGAGGGTTTCCTCCTCACCCGTGAAACGGGGGAGGTGGCGCGATGCGGATACGCATCGTGACGGAGGGGGCGCTCCGCCCCCTACTTCCGCTTCGGCGTGTAGGGCTTCTGCTCCCGCCAGGCCTGGGCGAACTTCTCCAGATCCTGGTCGACCGTCTCCGGCAGGGTCACCACCAGGCGGGCCAGCAGGTCGCCGCGCTTGCCCTTGGCGTCGGGCATGCCGCGGCCTTTCAAGCGAAGCGTCTGGCCGCTGTTGCTGGCCTTGGGCACGGCCAGCATGACATTGCCGTCGGGGGTCGGGGCCTCGACCTTGCCGCCCAGCACCGCGTCGGGGATCGAGATCGGCAGGTCCATGACCAGCTGGTCGCCCTCGCGGCGATAGATCGGGTGCGGCTTGATCACCAGTTCGATCAGGGCGTCGCCGGCCCCGCCGCGCCCCTGGCCGCCCTGGCCCTTCAGGCGCAGGGTTTGGCCTTCCTGGGCCCCGACCGGGATGGTGACGTCGATCGTGCGGCCGTCCGAGAAGGCCACGCGCTTCTTGCCGCCCTTGATCGCCTCTTCCAGGTCGATGTCGAGCCGCGCCTTGACGTCCGCCCCCTTGCTGGCGAAGCCGCCGGCCTGGCCGCCGCCGCCGAACGGACCGCGTCCGCCGCCCTGGTTGAACATGCCGCCGAACAGTTCGGAGAGGTCGATCTCCGGCCCCTCCTCGCGGTGGAAGCCGCCACGACCGAAGCCGCCGGCGTTGAACGGGCCGTTGCCGGGCTGGCCGCCGAAGCCGCGCATGGTCTCGCGCCCGTCGGCGTCGATCTGGCCCAGGTCGAACTTCTTGCGCTTCTCGGCGTCGCCCAGGATGTCGAAGGCGGCGCTGACCTGTTTGAACTTGTCCTCGGCCTTCTTGTCCCCCGGATTGGCGTCCGGATGGTGGGCCTTGGCGAGCTTGCGGAACGCCTTGCGGATCTCGTCCGCGGTCGCGGTGCGGGAAACGCCGAGTTCCAGATAGGGGTCGCGCGCCAAGGTAGGGATCTCTCCGGTGAAGGGCAGTGTGGGTATCGCCCTCCATCTAGAACGTCCAGAGCGGCGCGCAAGCCTCCCTGTGGCTTTCGGATCACAGACCTGTCGTCCCCAAGCCTAAAACGAGGGGAGCGCCCCAGCCGTAAAGCGCTCCGCCCTGGACGACTTCCAGCCGCGTGGCGGCCGATGGCGCGTCGGCGGCTCGCATGGCGGCGGTGTAGAGGAAGGCGGGCGTTTCGACCTCCGCCATGCGTAGCACGGCGGTCCCGTCCAAGACCCGCACGCGGTAACGCTCGGCGCCCTCGCCTAAGGGGACCTCGCCCTCCCAGACATCGCCGCCGACCCGGGCGCGGCGGATCCACGAGAACGCCAGGTCGCCGCCGACCAGCCGCTGGCGCAGGTGGGCCGGGGCCAGCGGCCGCAGGGCGCGGCCGATCCAGACGGTGGAAACCTCGCTCATCGCCGGCCCCGACGGCGGCCCGCCCGCCGGCGCGGCGCGGACCACGAGCGGCGCCCCGCGCTCGAAGGCCGCGACCATCATCGGGACCACCGCCTCGTCCAGCAACACCACCGGCGCGCCGGTCGGGATCAGGGCCTCGGTCGCCGCGCCATCGCGTTGGCCACGCAGCAGGCCGGTGAGCCGCCAGACGTCGGACGCGACCAGTTCGGCGGCCTGGAAGGCGATCACCTCCCAGTCGCCCGACGGCGCGCGGATCGCCACGGCGTTCTCCCCGGCCAGCACGGCCGCCAAGGGCGCGGAGGCCAGGCTCGTCCCCTCCATCCGCACGGTCAGGCTCGCCGACCGATCCAGGCGATGCGGCGAGGCGGGCGGTAGGTCGGTCAGGGTCTGGCCCAGCGTCGCCGGGCCGGCCAGGCGGGCGCGGACCGTCAGGGTCTCGACGCTGGAACCGGCATGGACCTCCAGCGGCCGCCACGGCTCGCCGGCCGCCGCGACCAGGGGCCGAGCGTCGTCGGCAAGCGCCCCGTCCGAGGGTAGGTCCAGCACGTGCAGCACCGGCGGCGCGGGCGGCTCGCGCGGCGGGGCCGGGCTCCAGTCGACGCCATCGCCGACGCCATGGCCGGCCAACACGGGGACCAAGGTGGCGCGCGGGCGTTCGTCGATGTCCAGGCGCAGCACCCGCCAGGTCGCGCCGTCCAGGGCCAGGCGGTCGCCGGCCTCGAAGCGCAGGGCGGCCGAGGGCGACAGCCGCACGATCCGCGAGCGCCGCGCCGCTTCGTCGGCGGCCAGCATGCGCCGGGCCACGGCCTCGGCCTCGGACGCGGCCAGCACGATCGGCGCGTCGGCGTCGCGGGTCCCCTGCCCCGTCTCGCGGCGCACGACCAGCGCCCCGACCTGATAGTCGCGGGCGGCGTCGATGAAGCGCAGGCGCAGGGCCTCGGCGGCGGGATCGAGGGCGCGGGTCTGCGTCTCGGCCGGCCCGTCGTCGGGCAGGACAAGGTCGTCGTCGGCCAAGGCCGCCACGGGCCGCCCCGAACGGCTCAACATCTTCACGTGGTCGCTGCGTTCGACCGGATCCAGGGCGAAGGCCTCGGTCAGGGGCGACAGCGCATCCCGCAGCCGCATCGGCCGGTCGAGCACGTAGCCGCCCACCGCCCCGCCCGCCTCGCCGGGATCGATGGTGACACCCGCCCGCGCGCCCAGGGCCTGGATCAGCTCGGGCAGCGGCGCGATCCCGGCCCGGCCGGTCAGCCAGTGGCCCAGCACCCAGTTGCCGCCGTCGCTCCAGACGTCGGACCGGGCCGGAAAGTCGGGGAACGGCCGGGCGTCCCAGCACCAGGCGCTGGCCGCCTCGACCATCGGCCCGCCATAGCTGGGCGAGACCGGATTGGCGGCCGGGTCGGCCAGCCAGGCCAGCACCGCCTCCAGATAGCGCCGCTGGCCGAAGTCGTCGCGCTCGCCCGTCGAATAGGGCGGCAGGACGCTCTCGGAGCTCTTGGGATCGACGAACAGGTTGGGCGAATTGGCTCCCTTGTCGACGGCCGGGCAGCCGAACTCGGTCAGGCGGATCGGCTTCGATTTCGGGACCCAGGCGGTCGGCGTGGCCGAGCGCACACCGGCGGGCCGGTCGTGGTGTGGATTGCTCCACCAGGCCTTCAGGTCCTTGGCGCGGAACATCCAGGCCTCGCCGTGGGCGCCGTCGGTGATCGGGCTACGGGCTTGGCCGTCACGCGCGGCCTGGCTGGCGTAGTACCAGTCGAAGTTTTCGCCGCCCGCCAGGCCGGCGCGCAGATAGGCCGGATCGTGCGGCCCTTCGAAGCCGGCGGCGGCGTCCAGGTGGGTCTCGCCCTCGCGCCAGTCGGTGACCGGCGGGTACCAGTCGACGCCGACGAAATCGATGTTCGGATCGGCCCACAGCGGGTCGAGGTGGAACACGGCATGGCCGCCACCGGGCTGATGGCCGAAGTATTCCGACCAGTCGGCGGCGTAGCCCAGCTTGGTCGCCGGACCGACGACGGCCCGGACCTCGGCGGCCAGGCTCTTCAGCTTGGCGACGGCCGGATAGCTCCCGCCCGCGCCGCGCGTGGTGGTCAGGCCGCGCAGCTCCGAAGCCAGCACGAAGCCGTCCACCCCGCCCGCCTGGGCCGCCAGGCTGGCCTGGTGCAGCACCATCCGGCGCAGACCCCAGGTCCCGTCGAAGAAGGCGTTGACCTGGGTCGTCGCCGCGGCGGTCCCGTCGGCGCCGACCTCGCAGCTGACCCGGCCGCGCCACGGATAGGCCGGCTGGCCGGCCGGCGGGTCCATCAGGATGAACGGATAGAGGGTGACCTTCAGCCCGCGCCGCTTCAGCTCGGCGATGGCCTGCAGCACCACCGCGTCGGCCGGCGTGCCGCCATAGGCCGGGGCGCCGTCCTTCAGCGACACCAGGTGAGCGCCGGCGCGATCGACCCCCGCCACGCTCCAGGCGATCGGCAGCGTGTCCTTGGCCGCCTGCTCGACGCCGGGCCTGATCTGGCACTGGCCGCAGCGCAGGTCGGTCCCGAACCAGGCGACCACCAAGGTCACGTGGTCGACGTTGGGCAGCTGGGTCTGAAGCTGGTCAAGCGCCACGACCAGATCGGGCCGGCCTTCGCCGTTGTGCACGCTCTCGGACGCGGTGCGGGTCAGGCCCTCGCGGCGCAGCACGGCCTGCGTGGCGTAGACGAACTCGCCCGCGCCGGGGATCAGGCAGACGCCCTTCAAGCGCTCCTCCAGGCCCGGCGGCGCGTCGGGCGCGCGCGGCCGGCGGAAGACCTCGAACGACAGCTGCGGCGGGCGGTTTCCGTAAGGTTCGAGCGGCAGGTCCTCGAACACCACATAGGCCACGCCGCGATAGGCCGGCGCGACGCCTTCGATGGCGGCGATCAGCGGGTCCGGGGCCTGATCCTCGGCCCCGCGGTGGACGCGCATCGTCGCGCCGGACAGGTCCATGACCTTGCCGTCGGCCCAGACCCGGCCGATCCCGTCGATCGGACCCTCGGCCACGGCGACGGCGAACGACAGGCTGTAGGCGTAGGCGGTGGTCTTCTGGCCCTTGGAGCCGCCGACCCGGCCCTCGACCCGGCGCTCGCGGAACCGCGCGGCCCAGATCACCTGCCCCCCGACGCGCGCGCGTCCATAGACACAAGGCAGCGCCGCGCCCTCGGCCGCCCCGGTCAGGCGCAGCTCGGGAATGCGCGGCCCGATCTGGCGGGCGGGGGTCAGGGCGCTGAGCGCCGCCTGGTCGACCATCGCGCCCAAGGCCGCGCCGGCGACGGCCCCGAACGGCCCGCCGATCGCCGCGCCGACGCTGGAAAGGATCATCTGGGCCATGCGGCCTCCTGGTCAGAAGGGAAATCTGAACGCCGCCACCAGCCGCTCGCGCCACCAGCGGCCCAGGGCGCCCTCGACGCAGGCCCGGCCCCAATAGGCGTGGATCATGCGGTCGGGAGCCGACTGGATCGCGCAGTGCTTGGCGATGGCGCCGGCGGCCATGCGGAAGACGAGGACGTCGCCCGGGCGGGCGTCCGCCAGCGGAATGGGGATCAGCCAGCGGCCGAACGCCTCCAGCAGCAGCTCGCGCCCGCCGGTCTCGGCCCAGTCGGGACGATAGGGCGGCGGGGCTTCGGGCTCGACGCCGTGGATGGCGCGCCAGACGCCCCGCACCAGGCCCAGGCAGTCGCAGCCGGCGCCCAGGGCCGAGGCCTGGTGACGATAGGGGGTGCCGAGCCAGGGCCGGGTTTCGTGGAGGATGCGGCAGGCCCCCTCCACCGCCGTTCGGCGGTCCCCCTCCCCCGATGGGGGAGGAAGGATCTCCTTCCGCCCGCCTTTGGGGGCGGACGACCTGCGCAGCAGGTCAGGTGGGGGGAGCCCGGCTAGGTCGGGCCTCACCGCCTCCCCCCGTCATTCCGCTCACCCTCCACCGGGTACAGCGTCAGGAAGTCCTCGCCGGGACTGGTCGGGAAACCTCGGAAGTTCACGCCATTGGCGAAGACGCCCACACACGTCGCCCAGCGCTTGTCACACGTCGCGCCCGGATGGGCCGCCAGATCCACGCCGCACCGCCCATCCCCCAGCCGCGCGTCGCACAACCGGGTGAAGGTCCGGCCGGCCACCCGTTCCAGCCCGGCCAGCGGCCCGGTCAGGGTCGCGGTGAACGCCTCGCCTTCGCGGGTCGCCGCCGCGATGGTCGCGGTCCACAGGCGCACCACGCGCGAGGGCGCGCTCCAGTCGACCCGCAGCAGGGCGACCTTGGCCCCGTCATAGAGGCCGGCGGCGAGGTCGGCCTCGGCGATCCCGGCGTCGTCCAGCACGCCCAGGGCCGCGCCCTGGCCCGGCGCGTAGCCGGCGGCGCTGTCGCGGGTTCCAGGGCTCCAGCCGCCGCCGGCCCGGCAGGTCACCCCGTCAACGACGAGGTCGCGGTCGTGGTCGGTGAAGCCCAGGGTCACGCCGTCGCTCCGCGTGACGATCCAGGCCTGGCACAGGCGGGCGGTGTCCAGCCCTTCCGGCAGCGCGCGCATCAGACCCGCACCTCGACCAGGGCGCAGGCGGCCACCCGGCCGGCGGCGAAGCCCTCCAGGGTCACGTCCAGCCTATCGAGGTCGAACCGCACCGGCGTGTCGAACTCGAACCCCGCCGTCACCGCCGCCCCGGCCGCCGGGGCCACGTTGAGGGTGACCAGGCCCGTCGTCGGATCGACCGAAAAAGCCCCGGCCGCCAGGGCCGCGCCAGCCACGGCCACCTTCACCGTCCCGGCCACCGGCTTGGCGATCGGACGGACCACGGCCTCGGGGCCGGTCCCGTAGGTCTTGGTCAGCGGGAAGACCTTGCGCGTCCCGTCGCCGGTCCCGATCGCCTGGTCGCTCGCCGCCGGCTGGGCCGAGGGAGCGCCCGACTTGAAGTCGGCCGGGTCGCGGAAGCGAAAACCCGTCAGCCGCCCCCGCCGGGCCTCGAAGAAGGACACCAGCTCGGCGACCTCGTCCAGCGGCCGGGTCGCGGTGGCGACCAGGTAGCGGCGGCGGCTCGAGGCCAGGGGGCTGGTCCGCCGCTCGAAGCCCGAGGACAGGGTGACGATCTCGGTACGCCGCTCGACGCCGCCGGTGCAGCCGAACGCCAGGCGCGCCGGCAGGCGCACCTCATGGAACTCGCTCATGGCGATCCTCACAGAAACGTTTTGCGGAAAGTGCGACTCCAAGCGGAGCTGTTGGCGGTCGAACGCCATTAAGTCTGCGTCATGACCCGCTTTTCACTTCATTGGCGGGTCGCCGGGCCCTACCTATGGGTCCGAGATTGGAGATCGAGATGGATTGGAAGACCCTGTTCCTGTCGCCGGAAGGCCGCATCGGCCGCCAGGCGTTCTGGATCGGCTGGCTCTGCCTGTTGGGCGCGAGCGCGGTGCTGAACGCCATCCCGGTGATCGGCCACCTGCTGATGCTGGTGGTGATCTATGCCAGCGTCTGCATCCATACCAAGCGCCTGCACGACATGGGTCAAACCGGCTGGTGGCAGGTGCTGCCGGTGGTCTTCGGTCCGGTCCTGGTGACGGGCGCGGCCCTGTCGATCGGCGTGCTGCCGGCCATCGCGGCCCTGACCAACGGCGAGCCCGAGATCTCGGCCCTGGCGGCCCTGGGCGGTTTCTTCGCCTCGTGCTTCATCGCCTTCGCCATCTGGCTGGCCTTCACCCTGTGGGTGGGCTGCAGCAGCGGCCAGGTCGGCGACAACAAGTACGGCGCGCCCCCGACCGACACGGCGGCGGTGGCGCTGTAGGGCGGAGAAGCGCCCCCTCCGTCACGATGCTGCGCATCGCGCCACCTCCCCCGTTTCACGGGTGAGGAGGAAACCCTCCTCCCCTGCGCAGCGGGGGAGGTGGATCGGCGCGAATACGCGACGAGACGGAGGGGGCGCTCTCCACTTTCAAAGACGCCGCGCGCCCAGGCTCACAGCCCGCGCCAGCGCCTGGGCCAGCTGGGCGTCGGAGCGGACCAGGCCGCCGACCTCRCCACCCTGGACGTTGACCGTCACCGACACCCCGCCGCCAGCGCCGACCGGCTCGATGCTGCCCGCGCCCATGGGACGGAACACCTCCGGCCCGCGCTCGCCGACCAGATAGGTCCCGCCCGGCAGCACCGGGCCGCCGTCGGCCCGGGTCCCTGCAAAGCCGCCGCCGAAGCCCTTGCCCAGCGCCTCGCCGAGGCCGCCCTTCAGGGCCGACCCCGCCGCGCCCAGCACCGCGCGGGCCAGCTCGCCCAGCGACACCTGGCCGTCCGAGGCGGCGCGGGCCAGCGACCTCGCCAGGGAGGCCCCGGCGCGTGCGAAGGCGTCGTCGATCGAGCGCGCGGCGCGTTCGGCGGGGGCCTTCAGGGCGTCCAGGGCCGCGGCCGCCTCGGCGGCGCGGGCGGGGACGGCGGAGAGGCCGTCGGGTTCAAAGCTCATGGGAACTCCTCGTCGGGATAGCGGGCGATCAGGGCGGACAGGCCCGGGCGGGTCAGCACCGGGGCCGCCGGCGTCTCGGTCAGCGCCCGCCACTCCTTCAGCGACAGGCGCCAGAAGGCCTCGGGCGGGACACCCAGCCGGACGGCCAGGCGCAGTGGCTCGGACCAGCTCACGCGCAGGCCGCGAGCGCGGCGGCCAGGGCGCTGGCGGCCTCGGGGACCGTTGCCCGGCCGGCGATGTCGGCGGACTCGCCGCCGCCGTCCAGCAGGGCGGCGAGCACGGCGGTCAGGTCCTGGGCGCTGAGGGTGGCGATGCGGTCGGGCAGTTGCGACCAGTCGGACAGGCCCAGGGCGGCCTCGATCCGGGCCAGGGCGCCCAGCGTCAGGCACAGCCGCCGCGGCGCGCCGGCCAGGGTGACGAGGACTTCGCCGCGGGCGGGGTTGGGAGGGAGCATGGGAGTTTCCTTTTTTACTTGCCCCCTCCGGGCCTGCGGCCCTCCTCCCCCGGAGGGGGAAGAAGGATCACGCGCGCCTTCCGCCCCCTCCCGGGGGCGGACGACCTGCGCAGCAGGTCAGGTGGGGGCAAGTGACCCGATCTAAATCGCCGTGAACGTCACCGCCCCGGCCGACGCCAAACTCAGCGCGAACGCGGCTTCGCCGTCGTGTTCGCCGGCGTATTCCAGAGCCGCGACGATGAACGCCCCCTCCAGCTGGCCGAAGTCCGGCACGATCAGTCGCCAGGTGCGGGCCGACTGGTCGAAGAAGCTCTGGCGCACCTGGGCGTCGGAGGCGGCGTCGCGAAAGACGCCCGAGCCCGACACGGCCACCGAGCGCACCCCGGCCCCGGCCAGCAGCTCGCGCCAGCGGCCGGCGCTGTCGCTGTCGGTGGCGTCGATGGTCTTGGCGTTGAGGCTGATGGTGCGGGCGCGCAGGCCCGCGACGGTGACGAAGCTGGACGCCCCGTCGCTGATCTTCAGCAGGATGTCCTTGCCGGCTTGGGCGGCCATGGGCGGTGTCCTTTCCTAGGGGGCTTCGGTCACCGCCCGCACGCGGACGATGCCCAGGGTGGTCTCGCGGTCGGCGCCGGCGAAGACGTCGGCATAGGGGACGCGCAGATTGACCAGCCGCCGGCCGGCCAGGCCGGGTTTGGCGTCGTGCAGGGCCGCGCGGACGGCGGCGACCAGGGCGCGGGCCTCTTCCGGACCGCCGAACCGGCTGGCGCAGGTCAGGGTCAGCAGATGCTCGATGCCCTCCCCATCGACGCCGCCGACTGGTCGACCCTCCGACCGACTGACCACGACGCAGGGATAGGTCGGCAGGCGCGGGGCCATGGCGTGGATCCGCTGGCCGACCACGGCGGTGACGGCGGGCGCGGCCTTCAAAGTCGCGACCAGGGCGTCGATCAAGGGCTTGTCGGTCACAGCCGGGCCTTTCGGTAAGGGGTCAGCCACGGCTCGACGAGGGACAGCGAGGGCTCTCCGGCATCACGGTGCTCGTAGGCGTGGGCGACCAGGGTCAGGACCGACAGACGCAGCGGGGCGGGGCTGGCCGGGGTCAGGGCGACGCCGGCGGCGGCGGCGACGCGGGCCTCGGCGGCGTCGATCAGGAGGGTGAGGATCGCGTCTTCCGAAGCATCGGGCGCGCGCAGGAACGCCCGGGCCTCGGCCAGGGTGAGAGATTGGGGCATGGGGGTTTCCAGAGATGGGGTCACTTGCCCCCTCCGCGCCTACGGCGCTCCTCCCCCGGAGGGGGAAGAAGGACGGCGCGTAACCTTCCGCCCCCTCCGGGGGCGGACGACCGCGTAGCGGTCAGGTGGGGGCAAGTGACCGGGCTAGACCTCTAGCTCGCCGCGAACTTCAGCAGCTTCACGGCGTCGAAGTTCTGCACGCCGCCGCCGACGCGCTTGGTGGTGTAGAACAGCACGTGCGGCTTGGCCGAGTACGGGTCGCGCAGCACCCGCACGCCGGCGCGGTCGACGATCAGGTAGCCCTTCTCGAAGTCGCCGAACGCCACCGGGCAGGTGTTGGCGGCGACGTCGGGCATGGCCTCGATCTCGGTGACCGGGAAGCCGAGCAAGGACGCCGACTGGCCCGGCTGCAGGGCCGCGTTCCAGATGTAGTTGCCTTGCGCGTCCTTGAACTTGCGCACGGCGCTGACCGAGCGGCGGTTCATCACGAAGCGGCCGTTCTGGCGGTACTGGGTCTTGGCCGCGTAGATCAGGTCGATCAGCTTGTCGGTCGGGTTGGTCGCCGGCCAGCCGCCCGCGACGCCGGTGGCCAGATAGCCGACCTGGCCCCACGTGTACGAGGCGTCCGGCGCGGCGGTGTAGGCCAGCAGGCCCTTGGGCTTGTTGACCCCGTCGCCGGTCACGAAGGCCGAGGTCTCCTGGGCGGCGAAGGCGTCCTGCACCTCCTCGGCCAGCCACTCGTCGATGCTGACATAGGCGTCGTCCAGCAGGGCCTGGGTGGCGGCCGGGCTGGCGTAGAGCTCGCCGGCCGGGAAGTCGATCACGTCCAGGGTAGGCGCGGTCGTCTCGGGCCGGGCGGCGGTCTCGGCCACCCAGGCGGCGGCCAGGCCGGTCGGCGACACCGGCTTGCGGAAACTGCCCGAGCCGATGGTGCGGACCTGGCAGATCTCGCGCATCGGGCTGGTGGCCGCCAGGCGACGCAGGATCAGCCGCTCCAGCTCCGGCGGGGCGACATAGCCGCCGGCCGTGGCGGTTCCTTCCGACAAACCCTTGGCCTCGAGCAGAGCCGCCGCCGTCTCGCCGGTCTTCACATAGTGGTCGAAGGCGGCCTTGCGCTCGTCCACACGCGCCAGCGGCGCGTCAGCGGCGAGCGAAGGCCTGCGCAGGTCGGCCATCAGCCGGTCCAGGCGGTCCTGGGCGCGGCCGACCGCCTCGTCGATGCGGCCGACCTTCTCCTCCAGCAGGACGTCGGCCCGCTTGGTCTCGATGGCGGCCAGCCGCGTATCGTTGGCGGCCTTGAAGCTCTCGAACGCGGTGAGCACGTCCGTCAGCGCCGCGCGGGCCTCGGGCGAGGCCGCGTGTTTGGTTTCCTTCATGGGGATCTCCGGTTTGGGGAAACGGATGCTCCCCCGCGATGCGGGGGAGCTGTCGCGGAGCGACTGAGGGGGCTAGCTGAACGTTGGCCGAGCTGGCCCCCTCCGGCCCTTCGGGCCACCTCCCCCGCGACGCGGGGGAGGATCTTCACGCCACGGTCAGCCGCGCGCCGGGCAGCATCGGGAAGGTCACGATCGACACCTCCCAGAGGTCGACGCGGGACAGCACGCGCAGGCGGTCCTTCGTCCGCGCCTTGACCTGCCGGAAGCCGATCGACAGGCCGTCCAGGGCCCCGGCCTCGACCAGCGCCGCGACCAGCCGACCACGCGGCGTCGATCGCAGGATCCGGCCCCGGACGAACAGGCCCTTGGCGTCCTCGACCACCGCGTCCCAGACCCCGACCGGCTCGGCCTCGTCATGCTGGTGCAGCATCTTCACGGGCGCGCCGGCCGCCAGACTGTCGGCGAAGGCGCCGGCGGCGGTGACGTCGTCATTGAGGTCGCGGGTCCAGAACAGCGAGGCGTAGCCTTCGATCTTCAGCGCGTCAGTCATGAGCGCGCTCCAGTCGGGCTTCGATGCGGGCCAGGCTCTGGCGACTGGCGTCGGCCTGCGCCTCCAGCCGCGCCAGGCGTTCGGCGACCGGGGCCTGGGCCTCGAGCCGGCGCTGCACCTCGTCGATCCGCGCCGAGGCCTTGCCGGCCCACAGCAGGGCGGCGGCGGCTTGCAGCGCCACGGCGACCAGCACGGCGGCCGAGATCTGGCGGTCCAGCCGCCAGCGGTTGGGAGTGGTCATGCGGATCCTTTCGAGACTTGCCCCCTCCGCGCCTTCGGCGCTCCTCCCCCGGAGGGGGAAGAAGGACGGCGCCTTCCGCCCCCCTCGGGGGCGGACGACCTGCGCAGCAGGTCAGGTGGGGGCCTGCGGCGGTGGCCGGTTAGTGCTCCAGCCCCGCCAGCCGCCGGCGCTCGGCGTCCGTGAGGAAGGACGCCGCCTGCAACCGGCCCCACAGGGCGTCGCGTTCGGCCGACAGGGCCGGGACGGCGTCGAGGTCGGGGGCGATGCGGGCGCCGGGGACCTTGGCGGCCAGCCAGCCTGTCAGGGCCCGCGCCGCCCGCTCGGCCAGCGGGACCACCGTCCCGCGCCAGAAGGCGGCGTTGGCCTCGCGATAGTTGGCGTAGGTATTGTCGCCGGGGATGCCCAGCAGCTGCGGCGGCACGCCGAACGCCAGGGCGATCTCGCGGGCGGCGGCGTGTTTGCCGTCGGTGAAGTCCATCTCGGCCGGGGTCAGCGACATCGCCCGCCAGTCGAGGCCGCCCTCCAGCAGCAGCGGCCGGCCGGCGTTGGCGGTCCCCGACTGGGCGGTGGCCAGCTCGGTCTTCAGCCGGTCGAACTGCTCGTCGGTCAGCCGGTCGCCGGCGTCCTTGCTGGAATACACCAGCGCCCCCGACGGCCGGGCGGAGTTGTCCAGCAGCGCCTTGTTCCAGGCGCTGGAGGCGTTGTGCACGTCGATCGCGAACGCCGCGGCCTCCAGCGGCGAGAAGCCGTAGTGGTCGTTGGTGGGGTTGAACAGTTTCAGGTGCAGCACCGGCAGCCAGCCGTCGGCGTCGCGGGCGAGGCGGACCGTGCGTCCGGCGGCCTGGTAGTCATAGGCCAGCGGCCAGCCGCGCGGGCCGGGGACCACGGTCATTCGGTCGGGGCGCAGGGCGTAGAGCTCGCTGGGCGGCCCCTCCCCCGCCGCCTCCAGATAGGCGTTGCCGGCCACCTGCAAGCTCCCGAAGAACGCCTCCATCAGGTCGGGCCCGCCCTGTTCGGGATTGGGGCGGTCCAGCAGGCGCTTGAGCGGATGATCATCGGCCCGGCGGCCGTCGACGAACACCGCCAGCGGCGTGGACGCGGCGGCCTCGGCGATCATCCGCACGCAGCGATAGGCGACGGGGTTCTTGGCGAAACCTTCGCTGGCCAGCGCCGCATAGTCGCGCGGCGTCCACTGCGGCCGGCCGCCGGTGGTCAGGGCGATCAGGCGGGCGGCGCGGGAGTCTTTGACCTCCCGAGGATCATTGGGCGGGCGGGGTTTGAAGAGGGGCATGGTGAGGGGCTCCGGGTTCGGAGTTGAGAACGAATGGGGAACAATTTATGGTGGCGTCCTTCCCCCTTCTTCCCCCTCCGGGGGAGGAGGGCCGCAGGCCCGGAGGGGGCAAGTCAGGGAGTTCGCGATGCCAGCGCCCAAGACGACCGTCGCCAATGCGCGGCGCCTCAGGAAGGAAATGTCGAAACCAGAGATGAACCTCTGGCAGGGTTTGAGACGCGGCGGTCTGGATGGTCACAAGTTCCGAAGGCAGCATCCAATGGGGCCGTATGTGCTCGACTTCTATTGCTCGGCGCTGCGCTTGGCTGTGGAGGTGGACGGTTACGCGCACTGCATCGGATCACRCCCAAGACGGGATCTGGCTCGCGATCAATGGCTGCTGGCGGTCGGCGTACGGACGCTCCGAATTCCGGCGCACGAGGTGATGCGGTCGGTGGATGACACGCTGTCGACGATCCGAGAGCATGTGGCTCACTTGCCCCCTCCGGATGCTGCGCATCCTCCTCCCCCTGAGGGGGAAGAAGGATCACCTTCCGCCCCCTCAGGGGGCGGACGACCCGCGCAGCGGGTCAGGTGGGGGCCCCGCGGCGGTTAGAGGCTCCGCAACCTCGGCGTCTGCCGTCCCCCCAGCATCAGCTCGCTGACCGCCCAGACCAGCGCATCCGCCCGGTCCGGGCTGTGCTCGAGATCCCCCGAGCCCAGGGCCATCAGCTCCTCCTCCAGCGCCACGAAGGCGCCGCAGTGGAGCACCCGGCCCTGCTCGTACAGCGCCGCGACCGGCTCGGCCCGCGCCCGTTTGCCGATCGAGGCGCGGACCAGCTTCACCCGGCACGGCGGGTCGGCTTGCGCCAGGACCGAGCGGACCATGTCGCCGCCCTGGTTGGCCTCGGCCACCAGGGCGTCGGCGGTCCAGGCTTTCGCGGCGGCCACGGCCCGCTTGGCCCAGCCGGCGGGGGACAGGCCCCGCGCGGTCTCGTCGGCCAGGACGAAGGCGCGGTCGTCACGTCTTCCCACGACCACGATGCCGCAGGCGTCGCCGGTCGCGGTGGCCGGCGGGTCCACGGCCACCGCGACGCGGTCGAACCGGGCCGGCCTCGCGGCCTTGCACCGCGCCAGGTCCTCGGCGCGGAACAGGCCGCCGTCGGTCTCTACGATGATCCCGTCCAGCTCCTGGGCGGCCAGGCGGGTGCCGCCATAGAGGCTCTCCAGGGTCCGCAGGAAGGCGGGCGCCAGGTTGCCGGCGTTGGCGGCGGTGCCGGCGCGGGTCACGTGGACGCCGGACTCGGCCATCAGGGCCTTCAGCGCCCGGATCGGCCKGGGCGTCGAGGTGACGGCCAGGCGCGGATCCTGGCCCAGCCGCAGGCCGAAGCGCAGCATGGCCAGGGTCTCGGACGGCTTTGGCCAGGCGCAGAACTCGTCCGCCCAGGCGGCGTGGAACTGCGGCCCGCGCAGGCTGTCGGGATCCTCGGCCGAGAAGGCGTAGGCGGTCGCGCCGTTGGGCCAGACCAGGCGCCGGCGCGAGGCTTCCCAGCGGGGGCGGAAATCAGGTGACGAGAGCGCGCGAACGCCCGAGGGGCCATCGATCATCACCTCGCGCACGTCGTGGAAGGTGGGCCCGACCAGGGCCAGCCGTCCGCCCGCTTCGGCCTGCTCGATCATCCAGGCTGCGCCGGCGAAGGTCTTGCCCGCGCCGCGACCGCCCAGGAACAGCCAGGTCGACCAGCCGTCAGGGGGCGGAAGCTGGTGATCCTCCCGAAGTCGCAGGGTCGGCAGGCGGCGCTCCAGCAGATCCGCCAGATCCGGCCGCTTGAGCGAGACCTCGCTCAGAAAGGTATTTAAGTTCTCGGGATCCAGCAAACCTATCCAATCGCTCACGCACCTTGGCATGAAGCTCGGCGATCCGTTCTGGAGTCCATCGGGCGTCGTCATTCATCGCGGTCTCCTTGGGGTCCGAGGAACCGCCGTGGCCGCTCAAGGCGGTGATCGCCTTCAGTGCGCGCGCGCCAGCGCCTCGAAACAGTTTGACGGCCCGTCCGGCCTTCGCGACCGCGGCGGTCACTTCGAGACGGTCGTCGGCGGATTTGCCCTCGGCCTCCTCGAACTTGGCGAGCCCGGCGGCCGTATATTCGGCGGCCACCAGGTCTTCCATGCTGAGCAGCAGGGCTTCGATTGCTTCGCTTCTTCCGGGCATGACACAAAGATACGGCGCCAGCGGGCGCGGATCATTCAGGTCGCTGTAAAAGTGACAAGTCTTTGATTTCGCGGCGTTCGATCTTGCGAACGCCGGGGATTGAGCGGCCTCAATCCCCGTGGTCGGGGCCCGGAACGGCTCGACAGGCCCGTCCCGCCTCGCCACCCTGGCGGAAAAGGGAGCGACCATGACCGACCAGACCCTCGCCGGCCGCACAGTGCTGATCACCGGCGCCTCGTCCGGCATCGGCGCGCACCTGGCCCGCCGGGCCGCCGCCGCCGGGGCCAAGGTCGCCCTGGCCGCCCGCCGCGCCGACCGGCTGGACGCCCTGGTCGCCGAGATCGGCCCGACCGCCGCCGCCTTCGCCATGGACGTCGAGGACGAGGCCTCGGTCATCGCCGCCTACGACGCCGTCGAAGCCCGGCTGGGCGTCCCCGACGCGGTGATCGCCAATGCTGGCATCAGCATCCAGGGCATGGCTTTGGACATCGCCGTCGACGACTTCGACAAGGTGATGGGCGTCAACACCCGGGGCGTGTTCCTGACCGCCCGCGAAGGGGCGCGACGGATGATCCGGGCGGGCTCGGAGGCGAGTGGTCGCGGCCGGATCGTGCTGGTCGCCTCGATCGGGGCGCATAAGGTGCTGCCCGGCCTGACCGCCTACTGCACGTCCAAGGCCGCCGCGGCCATGCTGGGCAAGAGCCTGGCCCGCGAATGGATCCGCAAGGGGATCAACGTCAACGTCCTGTGCCCCGGCTACATCAAGACCGAGCTGAACGGCGACTGGTTCGACAGCGAGGGCGGCCAGCGACTGCTGGCGACCTTCCCCCGCAAGCGCCTGATGGACGAGGACGACCTGACGGCGACGGCGCTGTACCTGTGCTCGGACGCGGCGCGGGCGGTGACGGGGAGCGTGTTTACGGTGGATGACGGGCAGTCGCTGTAGGGGTCACTTGCCCCCTCCGCGCTGCGCGCTCCTCCCCCGGAGGGGGAAGAAGGGCCGCGCGTGAACCTTCCGCCCCCTCCGGGGGCGGACGACCTGCGTGAGCAGGTCAGGTGGGGGCCCGCGGCGTCCGCCGATAAAGCCACTCCCCCGGCAACCCCATCCGCAGGCTGGCCTCATACGGCGGAGCCCCCGGGATCGGCGTGCGGTCGGCCAGCCTCGCCGCCGCGCGGATCATCRGCAGTTCCAGCGGCCTGGGCAGCCACGCCCGCCCCAGGCCCAGCACGTCCCGCACCTCGGCGGGCACAAGCCCCACCGCCGCCCGGATCAGCGGATGCTGCAAGCGGCTGAGCGGTCCGGCGATCCGCACGCCGCGCATCAGGGTCAGGAACTCCAGCACGATCGCCGACCGCTCCAGCCTCGGCAGCATGGCCGCCAGCTGGGCTTCCCACGCGGCCTCGGAGGTCGGCGCGCCGAGCGCCCCGTACAGCCGCGCGGCCGGGGCGGCCTCGGCGTAGAGGCGGTCGCGGTCTTCGCGGGGCAGCGGCCGGACCAGCGCGTGATAGGCGGTCAGGAAGCCGAAGCTGGCCGTGGCCTGCACCCAGTCCAGCAGTTCGACGTCGTCGGCGCGGTAGGCGGTCCCGCCCGGCGTCACGCCCTCGATCCGGGCGTGCTGGCGGCCGACCCCGGCGATCATCGCCTCTGACACCGAACGCGCGCCATAGACCGTGACCATGGCCGCCAGGCCGGTGCGCTTCAGGCGGGTCAGGGGATCGTCGCGAAAGCTGGAATGCTCCCAGACCCCGGTGCGGACGCGCGGCTCGGCCAGTTCCAGGATCACCGCCGTCACGCCGCCGACGAACAGCGCCACCGGGTTCTTGAAGATCCGCCACGATACCGAATCCGGCGCGGCCAGCGCCGCCTCGCCGGGCGGTTGGCTGAAATCGACGCGCGGGCCGCCCCGAATCTCGAACAAGGCCTTGGCGGCGTCGGCGAAACGGGCTTTCAAGGGCGCCTCCGGCGAAGGGATTCCTCAGACAATAACGCCCTGATGTCGGAGAGCGCGCATGGACATGTCATGTAGCGCCCCCATCTATCCGGCCACCACCTTCCAACTCTTGCGGGACGACCAAAGTGCATCTGACGGGCGAGCTTCTGATCGGCGGCGAAAGCCGCCTTGGGACCAACGGCGAGATCAAGGGGGTCAACCCCGCGACCGGCGATACCCTGGAGCCCGCGTTCGGCGGCGCGACCAAGGCCGATGTCGACCAGGCCGCCGCCCTGGCGGCCGAGGCGTTCGGCCCCTACCGGTCGCTGCCCTACAAGACCCGCGCCACCTTCCTGGAGGCCATCGCCGAGCACATCGAGGCGATCGGCGATGACCTGATCGTCCGGGTGATGGCCGAGACCGGCCTGCCTCGCGCCCGACTCGAAGGCGAGCGGGGTCGCACCACCGGCCAGCTGCGCCTGTTCGCCAGCGTGCTGCGTGACGGCGGCTTCCTGGAAGCCCGCATCGACCCGGCCCTGCCCGACCGCAAGCCGCTGCCGCGTCCCGACCTGCGCCTGCGCAACGTGCCGCTGGGTCCGGTGGCGGTGTTCGGGGCCAGCAACTTCCCGCTGGCCTTCTCGGTGGCCGGCGGTGACACCGCCAGCGCCCTGGCGGCCGGCTGCCCGGTCATCGTCAAGGCCCACCCGGCCCATCCGGGGACCTCGGAGCTGGTCGGCCGCGCCATCCAGGCCGCCGTCGCCTCGGTCGGCCTGCATCCGGGCGTGTTCTCGATGATCCACGACAGCGGCTACGAGGTCAGCCAGGCCCTGGTCGCCGATCCGCGCGTCAAGGCCGCCGGCTTCACCGGCTCGCGCCGCGGGGGCCTGGCCCTGGCCGCCATCGCCCAGGGCCGGCCCGAGCCGATCCCGTTCTACGCCGAGATGAGCAGCATCAATCCGGTGATCCTGCTGCCCGCCGCCCTGAAGGCCCGGGCCGAGAAGATCGCCCCGGACTTCGTGGCCGCCCTGACCCTGGGCGCGGGCCAGTTCTGCACCAATCCCGGCCTGATCCTGGCCATCGACGGGCCGGAGCTGGATGCGTTCGTCACCGCCGCCGGCCAGGCCGTCGCCGCCGCCCCGGCCTCGGTCATGCTGACGCCGGGCATCTGCAAGGCCTTCGCCCACGGCGTCGCGGCGCTGTCGGAGGATCCGCAGGTCACCACGGTGGCGCGCGGCCAGACGGGTCAGGGCCATACCGGCCAGGCGGGTCTGTTCAGCGTCTCGGCGAGCGCCTTCCTGGCCAATCCGCACCTGCACGAGGAGGTGTTCGGGGCCGCCTCGCTGGTCGTGCGCTGCGCCGACCAGGCCGAGCTCGCGGCCGTCATCGACGCCCTGGAAGGCCAGCTGACCATCGCCCTGCACCTGGAAGAGGCCGACCACGCCATCGTCGGCGCCCTGCTGCCCGCCCTGGAGCTGAAGGCCGGCCGCATCCTGGTCAACGGCTTCGGCACCGGCGTCGAGGTCGCCCACGCCATGGTCCACGGCGGCCCGTTCCCCGCCACCTCGGACGCCAAGGCGACCTCGGTCGGGACCTTGGCCATCGCCCGGTTCCTGCGGCCGGTCAGCTACCAGAACCTGCCGGAGGCGCTGCTGCCGGCCGAGCTGCGGACCGAGAACCCGTTGGGGATCGCCCGGCGGGTCGACGGGAAGGTGAAGCTGGGCTGACGGAGCATCCTTCCGCCCCCTCCCGGGGGCGGACGACCGCGCATCGCGCGGTCAGGTGGGGGCAAGTAAGCCGCGCGGGTTCAACACTTGCCCCCTCCGCGCCTTTGGCGCTCCTCCCCCGGAGGGGGAAGAAGGGGCGCGTGCGCCCAAACACTTAAGCAATCACTTGACTATCTTCCCGCCCCGCGATACTTAACCCCATGCCTAACCAACCCGCCTCGCTCGACCTCATGTTCCAGGCCCTCGCGGACCCCGCGCGGCGGAGCATGGTCGAGCGGCTCAGCCGGGGTCCGGCCTCGGTGAGCGAACTGGCCCGGCCGCTGGCCATGTCGCTGCCGGCGGTCATGCAGCACCTGGCCATGCTGGAGGCGGGCGGGATCGTGTCGTCGGCGAAGATCGGCCGGGTGCGCACCTGCCAGATCCGTCCCGAGGCGCTCAGTCTCGCCGAACAATGGATCAACCAGAGGCGCACCCAGTGGGAGCGGCGCCTCGACCGCCTCGGCGATTTTCTCGCCGACACGGCCGACGAAGAGGATCTGAAATGACCAAGCGTAACGCCGTCCACGCCACCTTCTGCGTCGAGCGGGCCTATGCCGCCTCGCCCGCCCGGGTGTTCTCAGCCTTCGCCGACCCGGCCAAGAAGGCCCAGTGGTTCAAGGGTCCCGACGAGTGGGGCCCGGCCGACCAGAAGTACGACTTCCGGGTCGGCGGCGAGGAGCACAGCATCGGCGGCCCGCCCGGCGAACCGCCGCACCGGTTCTACAACCGCTATCTCGAGATCATCCCGAACGAGCGGATCGTCTACGCCTACTGGATGCACCACGGCGACCCGCTGGCCTCGGCCTCGATCGCGACGATCGAGTTCCGGCCGCAGGGCGACAAGACCCGCGTGGTGATGACCGAGGTCGGAACTTTCCTGGACGGCTACTACTCGGCCGAGGGCCGCGAGGAAGGCACCCAGTGGCTGCTGGAGAAGATCGCGCCGCTGGTGGAGGGGTAGAGATCACCTTCCGCCCCCTCCGGGGGCGGACGACCGCGCAGCGGTCAGGTGGGGGCAAGTGAGGCGAGTGTTCTGGACACTGGCCCCCTCCGCGCCTTTGGCGCTCCTCCCCCGGAGGGGGAAGAAGGACGACGCGCCAACCTTCCGCCCCCTCCGGGGGCGGACGACCGCGCATCGCGCGGTCAGGTGGGGGCAAGTAGGCCGCGCTAGCTCCCCACTTGCCCCCTCCGCGCCTGCGGCGCTCCTCCCCCGGAGGGGGAAGAAGGGTCCCGCTCAGTGCCCCCCGGCCGCCGGCGGCTTTGCGAGCTTCGCCACATCCGCCTCCGTCACCGGCTTGGCATACGCGTTCCCGAAATGCGTCCGGACATAGGTGATCGCCTCGGCCATCTGGGCGTTGGACAGCGTCCCGACGAACCCCGGCATCGCGCCCTTGCCGCCGGTCACCACCATGATCGGATAGGCCGCGCCGGCCAGCTTGGGATTGCTGGCCAGGGCCGGAATGGTCCCCGCTCCGGTCGCGCCCTTGGCGTCGGCCATGTGGCAGGCCTGGCAGACCGCGCCATAGACCTGCTCGCCGGTCACCGGCTTGGGAACCCGGGTGATGCCGCCGCCGGTGTCGCCGCCGGCCGGCGACTGGGCCGCCGCCGGAAAGGCCAGCAGGGCGGCCGTCAGTACGATGATCTTCCGCATGATCAGGCCTCCAGCGCGCGCTTGTGCAGACGGGTGATGGCGTCGATGGAGGACAGCAGCGCCCCCTCCATCCAGCAGCCGATATAGCTGGCGTGCTCGCCGGCCAGGACGATGCGGCGGTCCATGCCGACCAGGGTCTGGTAGTGCTCCTTGCGGGCGTCGTCGCTCCAGCGGGCGCAGCAGCCCAGGGTCCAGGGCACCCGGCTCCAGGCCACCGAGGCCCCGCTGGCGAACTCCTTGCGGTAGCTGGTGGGATGCAGCACCGAACCCTGGGCCAGGGCGACCTCGATCCGCTGCTCGGGCGTCATGCCAGCCAGGCGATAGGCCCCCATCTCGCGGGCGAAGGCGCCCAGCAGCACCGCCGGCCCGTCCTTGAACATGTTGTTGTTCGGATAGGAGATCAGGGCGATCTCCTGGTCGGTGAAGCTGTGGCCGCCATAGATGAAGTCGTCCTCCTCCCAGAAGCGGCGCTTCATCTCCAGGCCGATCTTGACCTGGCCGGAGTACGGCACCGCCTTGATCGCGGCCATCATCTCGTCGGTCACCTGCAGGTCCATCTGGCCCAGGATGCCCAATGGAATGGTGCAGACGCACCAGTCGCCCTTCAGGTCGGTGACCTTGCCCGTGGCGACGTCGGCATAGGTGACCGTGACGCCCTTGTCGTCCTGGGCGATCTTGCTGACCTTGGCCCCGTAGCTAATCATTCCTTCGACTTGCTTGGCGAAGGCCTTGCCGATCATGTCCATGCCGCCCACCGGCTGGAACATGGTGGTCTGCATCTCGTGGTTCATGAAGAAGCCCATCGAGGTCCAGACCTGCGGGTCCAGCACGTCGTGCAGGCCGTAGAGGTCCTTGGACGGGATCGGCGCGCCGTTGACCCCGCCGCCGCCCGGCCGCTCGAAGCCCCGGTGCGAGGCGGCGCGCAGGGAGGCCGAGTACTTGTAGTCGTTGTCCAGCATGCCCCAGCCCTTCAGGGCCTCCAGCAGCTTGTCGCGGTCCTCCTGGGTGACGGTGTCGTCCAGCGCCTTGGCGTTGACCGACTTGGCCAAGAGCTCGGCGATATTGCCCTCGAAGTCGGCCGCGGCGGTGTTGAAGCGCACCGGCTTGCCGCCGAAGGCCTGGGACGAGTGGACCCAGCCGCTGTGGTTGAACTGGATGAACGGCTCCAGGGCGACGCCGAACTGCTTGCAATAGTGCAGCAGGGTTCGGTGGTGGTGCGGGATCCGCCAGGGGCCGGGGTTCAGGTAGTTGCCTGGCGAGAAGGCCACCTTCTGGGTCGCCCCGCCTAGCTCGGTATAGGTATCGCCGCCGCGCAGCGACCAGTTGCGGCCGCCGGCCCGGTTCTGGAACTCCAGGATCTTGACCTTGTAGCCGGCCTTGGTCAGCTCGAAGGCGGCCAGCATGCCCGCGAGGCCCGCGCCCAGCACGATCACCGTGGACCCGGGCCGCGCGCCTTGCAGGTTGGGCGGGCCGTGGAACTGGGTCTCGGCCGCGTGGCCCAGCGTGGTCATCGCCTGATACAGCGCCGCCGTGCCGCCGACCTTGGCGATGGCCGAAAGAAGCTGACGCCGCGTCGGCGCCCTGACCCCGGATTCCATGAAGCCCGTCCCCTACTGAACCGCCGGCTTGGGCGGTGCGCCCTAGGGCTAGCAGGGGTGGAGGCGGCGGCGAGGGGTGGCGAGGGCGTGGGGCGACGATGCCGGCGGACGCCCCGATTTATCGGCGCCCGGAGGGTGGGGATGCGTGCGAAGTGTGCAGGCTCTCAAACCCTACCAAATTAGTGTGTCATCCCGGCCGCAGCGCAGCGGAGAGCCGGGACCCAGGGGTCACCGCATTGCGCTTGGCTCCTGGGTCCCGGACAGCCCCTGCGGGGCTTCCGGGATGACACGGGAGGATGAACCGTAATGGAGCGCTAGCGCGCCCCTACCGCACCACCCGCAGGGCCGGGCGTTCGGCGACCGCCACCCGCGTCAGCGACACGGTGAAGCGGAAGCTGGAGCCCAGGCCCGGCGAGCTGTCGACGCCGATGGTCCCGCCCATCAGCTCGACCAGCTCGCGGCAGATCGACAGGCCCAGGCCGGCCCCGTCGTGGGCGCGGGTCAGCGAGGTGTCGACCTGGGAGAAGGTCTTGAACAGGTCGGGCACGTCCTGGTCGGCGATGCCCATGCCGGTGTCCTCGACCTCGAACCGCAGGCCGCCCTTGCCCGAGGGCCGGACGCGGACGGTGACGCCGCCCTCGTCGGTGAACTTGACGGCGTTGGCCACCAGGTTGCCCAGCACCTGGCGCAGGCGCATCGGGTCGCCGGTCCAGCGGCCGCGCAGCTCGGGCGCGATGTCGACGGACAGGTCCAGACCCTTGGACGCCGCCGCGCCGGAGAAGGCCGCGCAGCTGGCCTCGACCAGGGCGGCCAGGTCGAAGGCCTCGGCCCGCAGCCGCACGGCGCGGGTCTCCAGCCGCGCGATGTCGAGGATGTCGTTCAGCAGGGCCAGCAGGGCCTGGCCGGACTCTTCGATGATGCGCAGGCGGCGGGCCTGGGGCTCGGACAGGGCGTCGGCGCCCATGACCTGGGCCATGCCCAGCACCCCGTTCAGCGGCGTGCGGATCTCGTGGCTCATATTGGCCAGGAAGCGGGTCTTGGCGGCGTTGGCGGCCTCGGCCTCCTCCTTGGCCGCGATCAGGGCCAGGCGGCTGGCCTCCAGCTTGCGCAGGGCCTCGACCACCCGCCGCACCAGCACCGCGCCGGCGGCGGCCAGCACCAGGAAACCGCCCAGCAGCCAGGGCGCGATGCCCTTCAGCAGCGAAAGGCCCGGATTCTGCGCCGCCCAGGCCAGGGCGCCGACCGGGCGGCCGTTGATGTCCAGCAGCGAAACCTGGGGCTGCTCGTCGCCAGGATGGTTCAGGAACACCAGCTTGTTCAGGCCCAGATCGTCGGCGAACTGGCGCAGGAACGGCGCGTCGATCTTCCGCGCCGTGACCACCACCGTCGGCGGGCCGTCATAGGCGGCCGCGCCGGCCGGGGTTTCCGGCGTGACGGCGGCGAAGGCGGTCAGATAGGTCGCCCCGTCCACGCGCATCAGACCCGTGCGCGTCACCTCGGCGGCCGAGCTGATCCGACCGGCCTTGCGGGCGATCCGGGCGTCGATGGCGACCTCGGCGGCAATGGGCTCGGCGGCGGCGGGGAAGCTCCCCAGCGCCTGGGTCGTTGTCCGCAGGCCCGTCTTCGACGCGTAGATCACCTGGCCCGAGCGCACCACGAAGGTCAGGTCGTGCTTGAACTGGTCGTGATAGTAGGTGGCGAAGTCGGTGTCGGCCCAGCCCGCGTCGATCTTCCAGCCCATGGCCTTGTAGGCCTGATCCCAGACCGTGGCCGAGGTCAGCTCGCGCTCCATGCGGTCCAGGGTGCGCGAAACGGTGCGGCGGGCCAGGGCGATCTCGTCGGCGGCCGCGGTGCGGTCCACCGAGCGCGCGGCTAGCATCATCAGGGCCAGACCGCCCAGGATCGAGACGATCACCAGCACCGCCGCCGCGCCGACGATCCCGTGGATCAGTCGCATCGGCCGCGTTTCGGGTCCCTGTGATGTCGGTTCCGGGCGGGTCATGTCTAAGCGGTAGCTTCCGCTTGGATGACGAAGAGTAAAACGCGGCCCTTGGCCGCAGGGGGCTTGGGGGGACGGAATCTGCTCCCCCGCGCTGCGGGGGAGCTGTCGCGGAGCGACTGAGGGGGCTAATGCGGCATAGGCCGAGCTTGCCCCCTCCGGCCCTTCGGGCCACCTCCCCCGCATCGCGGGGGAGGAGAAACAGCCCCCCTACCGCCGTCTCACCCCGTCCAGCACCAGCGCCGTCAACGCCGCCCGGGTCTCGTCCATGAAGGCCTTGTCCGACAGCGACTTGCCCGACAGCGCCCGCACCTGGACGGCGAAGTCGGCATAGTGCTGGGTCAGGGCCCAGATGGCGAAGATCAGGTGCGGCGGGTCGACCGGCCCCAGCTTGCCCGCCGCGACCCAGGCCTCGACCACCGCCACCTTGGCGTCGAACACCGCCTTCAGCGGCCCGGCCAGCACCGGCTTCAGCAGCGGCGCGCCGCGCAGCATCTCCAGGGCGAACAGCCGCGAGACCTCGGGGTGGTCGCGGCTCATGGCCAGCTTGGCGCCGATCAGGGCGGCGATGGCCTGGGCCGGGTCGTCGGCCTCGGTGAAGCGGCTCAGCGGCGCCAGCCACAGGGCCAGGCCCTGCTCCAGCACCGCCAGGTACAGGGCGTCCTTGGACGGGTGGTAGTAGAGCAGGTTGGCCTTGGAGATCCCCGCCGCCTGGGCGATGGCCTCGACGCTGGCCCCGTCCAGCCCCTGGCGGGCGAAGACGCCGAGGGCGGCCTTAAGGATCGCGGCCTTGCGGGCCTCGCCGGCCTTGGCCCGGCGGCCCAACGGCGCTGACGGTGGAAAGTTATCCACAGGCTCGCCGTCGCTCACGAACTGGGCGGCCTTGACCAGCTTGCGGGCGCCCGACGCCGCCGGACCGCCCGATCGGGGCCCGATCCTGCGCGGCGGCTTGACGGTCTTGGCTTCGGAGCCGGTCATCGCGTCTCGAACTTGGACCATTTGGTCAAACATGGACCGAACGGTTCGGATTGCAACGTTACGCCGGATGGTATTCCATGCCTCTCGCGAATAACAAGGGAGCCGACGTCGATGACGTCCACGATCACCCCGCTCAGTCCAGACGCGGTCATGCTGCCGGCGCGGCCCGAGCCGATCCCCGTGGATCCCAAGACCACGGCGGTGATCGTCATCGACATGCAGAACGCCTACGCCTCGCCGGGCGGATACCTGGACCTGGCCGGCTTCGACATCTCGGGCGCGGCCGCCTGCATCCAGCAGATCAAGGGCGTGCTGGAGGTGGCCCGCGGGGCCGGCATGCAGGTGGTCTATTTCCAGAACGGCTGGGACGACCAGTATGTCGAGGCCGGCGGCCCCGGCTCGCCCAACTGGTGGAAGTCCAACGCCCTGAAGACCATGCGCGCCAAGCCCGAGCTGCAGGGCAAGCTCTTGGCGCGCGGCCAGTGGGACTATGAGCTGGTCGACGAGCTGACGCCGCAGCCGGGCGACATCCGGCTGCACAAGACCCGCTATTCCGGCTTCTTCAACAGCCAGCTCGACAGCGTGCTGCGGGCGCGCGGCATCCGCCATCTCGTCTTCGTCGGCATCGCCACCAATGTCTGCGTGGAGTCGACGCTGCGCGACGGCTTCATGCTGGAATATTTCGGCACGGTGCTGGAGGACGCGACGCATCAGGCGGGTCCGGAGTTCTTGCAGAAGGCGGCGCTGTTCAACATCGAGACCTTCTTCGGCTGGGTGTCGA